>NZ_MAIS01000181.1:0-3199 GCF_001680695.1 Paenibacillus sp. KS1
CCCTCACTCACAACCTGCCGGTATGTACCCGCACTCACAACCTTGGCATGATCCAAATATGTTAAAGAAAGAAACATTGCAAATGGTGGAACCGTGGGTTCAGAATGGATTGAAAGAGGCACAGACAATATCAGTTGAGCATGCCATAAGAGAAGCTGCGGCAGTATCTTATTTGATAGGGAGAGGGTATCACCCTACTATCGCGCATCAGATTGTGGAATCTTGGTGGCATAGATAATTTTATTTTTAGCACCCATTGTGGTACTTTTTCTTTTGCAGAAAGGAGCGCCGAGGCGTCATGAATAACACGATATGCAATCAATGCCCCAAAAATGAGGAGTGTGAGACGCCTTGCGCTGCCATCGAAACGCTCTTCCAAATCTATGACCAACAGAGTGAAAAGGACAAAGTGACTCGCATCCGCAACCTGAAAAAGCAATTAGGGATCCAGGATGCTGAGCCTAGCAAATCATTAAAAAGACTCGCCGAAAAGATAATCAAGCGACTTCCTGAGTTCAGCATCATTCGGGAATTTAATATAAAGATCGGGTAAGTAGTCAGCCAGGAACGGAAGCGCGGCGAGAAGATTACATATGCTGATTGCAGAAAGGTGCAGGAGGTCTTCAAGGCTTACCTGCCTTTTGATTTTATTATCACGTTTTATGAGCGAAATACTGGATTACTAAGCGAGAATCAACAGAAGATCCTCATGCTGCATGAACTGCGGCATATCACTTTAGGAGAAAAGGGGTTGAAAATAAGGCCCCATGACATAGAGGATTTCAAGGACATTTTGGAGACATATGGACTTGATTGGAATGAGCCTGGTAAGGATTTACCGGATATATGCAAGATTGCTAAAGTGGATCGGGCTACGTATTATCGGGCCTTTGCAAAGCCTGAGTTTGTGGAGATATACAATAAGCGTTCAATGGACTTGGTCAAGCAGTAGGTATCTTCTGTCCTGAATACATTCGTCAGAGAGGCCCCGCGAGGTAGTTTTCAGCATGGTAAGGTAGTTCTCGAAATGGCCGGTATCTACGCTGAAAAATCAGATGTGAAGCTATCCGGCGTTGTTCAAGTCGAGAACCCGCTCCAGGGCCTTACGACCGACGAATTACGGAAGCTGATCCGCGATGGTTGACCTTGAGACAATCAGGCACAATGCCAAGATCGAACTAGCATGTCGTGAGTTTTTCGGCTTCTGCCAGGCAATGGCTCCTGACTTCTACAAAGGTGATCGACAGTACCTCATTGACTTGTGCAATGAGATGCAGGACTTCTATCAGTCAGATGACGATATATTGATCGTCAATGAGCCGCCACGCCACGGTAAATCCAGGACTGCTTCCATGTTCGCCAGTGGGTATTCGGGCAGGATCCGTCAGCTAAGATTATGACAGGCTCGTATAACGAGACGCTTTCGACGACGTTCTAGAAAGCTGTCCGAAATGGCATAAGCACAGCCAAGGCCGACCCTACAGTAATCGTATATAGCGATATTTTTCCGCATACTCGGATTGCCAAGGGCGATGCTGCCATGAACCTGTGGAGCCTTGAAGGTGCCTATAACAACTACCTAGCTACATCTCCTACAGGTACGGCAACAGGCTTCGGGGCGAGCATCCTGATCATTGACGACCTTATCAAGAACGCCGAGGAAGCCAATAACGAGGCCACACTTGAGAAGCACTGGGATTGGTTCACGAACACCATGCTTTCCCGCTTGGAGGAAGGCGGCAAAATCATTATCATCATGACCCGTTGGGCGACCGGTGACCTGGCTGGACGTGCGCTGGAGCACTTCAAAGAGGAACGTAAGAAAGTCCGCCACTTGAAGGTGCTGCAGGATGACGGCACGATGCTCTGTGAAGAAGTGTTGAGCCGAGAGTCGTATGACATGAAGGTTCGCGCCATGGGTGCCGACATTTCCAGCGCCAACTACCAGCAAGAGCCGATTGATATTAAAGGTCGTTTGTACAGCACGTTTAAGACATACGAGAAGTTGCCGGTGGATAGCAATGAAGAATCATTATTCACTGGCATTTACTCCTATTGTGACAGCGCCGATCAGGGATCAGATTACCTTTGTAACATCATCTGGGGTGCATATCAAAAAGAGGCATACGTCCTGGATGTCATATATACCAAGGAACCAATGGAGATTACAGAGCCTGCAGTCGCAAAGGCTCTTTTTGCGTTTCAGGTCAATAAAGAAAGAATTGAATCCAACAGTGGTGGCCGATCATTTGCACGTAGTGTGAAGCTCATTTTGGAAGAAGATCTAAAGAGCAATCGAACAGATGTGAGCTGGTTCCATCAGAGTAAGAACAAGACTGCCCGGATCACATCCAATGCAACATGGGTTATGAATCACGTTTACTATCCGGCAAATTGGCGTGCTGGCTGAGTTGGTCGCTGGAGGTGTTAAGGCAAATGGCTAAGATTTATTGCGATCTGATCAAGCTTGGATTGCGAAGTATTGAGCAAGTACCGCTCACATGGCGGGATGCTGTACAAAATATGCTTGAAGCTTAAGGGGCGCTACCGCATAGGTGGCGCTTTTATTATGCCCTCGGCTAGTGACGGGGGCTATTTATATTTCACCTAAAGGGGGATAAGTATGGATCGCTTTATTGAATTTGCTGGGCAGCTAGTAGGAGACTACGGCACGAAGCAAGTAGCTGCAGCTGGTGGTTTTGGTGTTGTTGGGGCATACCTGTTCGGTGGATGGCCGCTACTGCTGCAGGTGCTTCTGATTATGGCGGTGGCTGATTTCGTTACTGGTATTATGGCTGCTGGAACCGAGGGCAAGCTGCGCAGCAGCCGTGGGCTTGTTGGTATTGCCCGTAAGGTATTTATCTTTGTCATCATCTCTATTGCCCACCAAGTCGACACGGTTCTCGGCGATCAACACATGCTCTGGGATGCGACGATTTTCTTTTACATGGCGAACGAGCTGCTGTCAATTATCGAGAACGGTGGCCGTATAGGAGTGCCGATTCCTGGTGTGATTAAGCAGGCAGTTGAGGTTTTGAAAGGAAAGGTTAGCGGCACCCTTGTGGATGGAATCTTCTTGGATGGCTCCAGTTCTTCGCAATTGCGCTACGGATCTGTAAGCCTTCAGGGAGATGGCCGAACCGTGTACTCAATCATATCAGTGTGATACACAACAGGGATCACATAGGTAAGCTCTTTA
>NZ_MAIS01000238.1:0-1225 GCF_001680695.1 Paenibacillus sp. KS1
AAACGATGGTACTTGAGAAAAAATAATAAGCAGGGTTTCGTAATCGGACGAAGTAAACCCCCGGGGAAGCTGTGAAGGATTAGCAGTTTTTCTGGGGGTTATTTTTTTGTTTTCAGGGATGATTTGAAAATGATGTCACAAAAGGCACGGTGAGAATTGTTATATAAGATAAGACGTCAAAAGATTAACGAGAGAGGGGCAATTTGATATGAAAATGACAATGAAACTTGCAATCGCAACGATAAGCGGCATCCTGTTATTTGGTTCGATGAATCTCACGGCAGAGGCAGCGTCTTCTCGTTCGATAAGCGATATAACGTTGAAGACGGCAGCAGCTAAACCAAAGACCATGACTGAGGGCGAGAAGCTGGAGAAAGCAGAGCAGGAGAGAATCGAGAAATTACTTGAAAAAAATCCGGATGATACCTATATCTTATATGTCAGTAATGAATTGACTAAAGTCAAAGGTAAAGGAGAGGTCTACTTGATGGGCAACTCCTTTCCAAAGTATAACAAATATGAGGACTATCTAAAGAAAGCATCCAGTTTGAAGGAAGCAACGCTGCAAAAGCCTGCTAACTTGCCCAAGGGATATGTCTTCTCCGCGGCAGAGATTACAGGTCCATATAGCGTTGATTTTGCTGCAGATTTGAAAGCAGAAGCGAAAAAATTAAACAAACAGATTTACTCTAAAAAACTCAATTGGACAACCACAAACGAAACCAAATTAGAATTCAAAAATGGAGACGATTTTATCAAAATAAGCAGCCGTAAGCCTGATGCGGTGGATAAGAAAAATTATAGTCAAGAGTATACCTATACAACCGCGGAAAAAATGAAAAAAGATAATCCATATGTAGGCGAGAAATATATAGTAAATTCGTTGGTTTGGATCCAACACGGCAAGCTGCTTTCCGTTCATACGAATCCAAAGAATCCAATGACGAAGGAAGAGATGATCAAGTTGGCGAAAACGATGGTCAAAAAGTAAGAATCGCCATGTTATTGATGTGAAACGTAAGCAAGTCCGATATTGATCACCCTCAGGGAAGACGTGGATCAGCATGTCTAACCTGGGGGTATTTGCGGTTCTTTAATTAAAAGTTATGTCACAAACCAGATGGTTGAAATTGTTATATAAATGGTAGATATTACATGCCAATATAGGAAAGGTGCGAGTTTATATGAATACGAAGATGAAAATAGCAATTGCTTCACAATGCAG
>NZ_MAIS01000256.1:0-1036 GCF_001680695.1 Paenibacillus sp. KS1
TCACAATGCAGCATTCTATTGTTCGGATCCATGCACCTCATGTCAGGCACAGCGTCAGATCATGCTATAAGCGGCATCAGCTTGAAGGTAGCAGCAACGAAACCAATGGCTGCGAATGAAGGCGAGAAGTTGGAGCAAGCCGAGAAGGCTAAACTTGACAAACTGTTGGAAAAAAATCCATGTGATATGTATCTGATATACAGCAGTTATCAGCCGAAGGGATTTGAGGTTTTTGGTTATGGCAACTTTAATCCGCGCTACGAGAAATACGAGGACTACGAGAAGTTGTTGCGTGTTATGAAAGAGCCAGCTCCGCAGAAGCCTGCTGATCTGTCGAAGAACTATACGTTCGAAGGGGTCATTGTTGCTGCGCCTTATACAAATGAGTATGCGGCAGCCCTGCAGGCTGAGGCGAAAAAGCTCGGCAAAAAGATCTATTCAAAGAAGCTTGAGTGGAAGGATACGAATATGATCCAGTTGCGTTTCGTGAACGGCAAAGATTATATTCAGTTCTCTAGTTATCGGATTGAAGAGATGGAAAAGAATCAACACGGATATGTCTATATCGCTGCTGCGGATGTGAAAAAGAAAAATCCAAAACTTGATCCTAAATTTATTACTAGCTCATTAAATTGGTATGAACAGGGTAAGGGGTTCTCGATTTCAACCAATGCAGAGAATCCGCTGACGAAGGAAGACTTGATCAAGCTGGCGACAACGATGGTCAAAAAATAGCTTTGACATCACTAAATTCTGGTGAATACATGTTGACATATATAAACTACGGTTGTAGTATATTGGTTAACTACATCCGTAGTTTTATTTATTTCAATTGATCGTTGAAAGGAGTGTTGTGGAATGAATGCAGTATCAAAGTAATTTAGTGGCTCTAAGTAGCGTGTTGTTACTAGGTTCAACAGTGGATCAATCCGCACACCATCATTTCCGCTACGGATGCGGAATTGGAAATCATGCACGTCTTATGGACAAATCCGAATTGCCCATTCAGTGAGGTCGTAAAACAGCTGACGGAGCG
>NZ_MAIS01000225.1:0-1471 GCF_001680695.1 Paenibacillus sp. KS1
ACACCATCTAGCGATTGGAGGTGCAGTTCACCGATGAGGACTGCTTTTTTACATCCTATGGAACTGATTACTTATTGAGATTAAATTGTGCCTAAGAGTTTCATCAAACGATAGAGAATAGAAGCCACTTGTGCGCGAGTAGAGCTTTGATCAGGAGCGAACGTGTTGTTAGACATGCCATTGATCAACCCTTTATCCACAGCATACGCTACAGCGGCTTGGGCGCTCGCCGAAATCCGATCTTTATCTTTGAAGTTTAATTGCGCTTTCTCACCCTTCAGATCGACATTCATCGCATTGACCATCAATACGACCATTTCTTCGCGACCTAGAATATCATTTGCCCCTGCCATCGCGACGTAATGACTCCATTCTTTCTCTTTGCCAAGAATACGATCCAAATGCGCCACGAATTCTGCGCGTGTTATCGTATCGTTCGGAACGAATTTGGATTCGCTTTTCCCTTTGGTTACGTGTTGAGCCGCAATAACTTCGATTTCATGTTTTGCCCAATGGGTCTGAATATCGTCGAATGAAATGTGAATCTCCATCAGCTCGAAGGTGCCGAGCGTAGAGGTTGTAAGTTGAATATTCCCCGGCTGATGCACGGCATTGTAACCCACATATACCCATTTACCGTTTTCATCTTGCTGGTAAACGCCAACTTTTTGCAAATCAATTACTTTGTTAGCCGGCTTAAGCTCGATCTTAATCGGATGACTCAATTTTCCTGTATCGTTGCCGATCGTGACGATCTGCGATACGACGGTTGTTTGATTTGCCGAATGGATGTTAACTTCACCATTGTCAGAATCTTTTGCCGATAAGCTTGCTTTAAATCCATTTGTACCAATAAAATCAGCCAATGCATCCGCAGGAATTCGGATGGTAAATCCATTGCCGGTAAGGATCAATCCTTTGCCGGATGCCAGTAGTTTGTCTGCCGTTGCTTTATTAAAGATTACATTCGCACTGCTGTAGTCGTTGAAGCCAATATCGGTAAGATCCAGCGTGGCGTCAGTCGCTTTCGAATCTTTCAGCTGGGCGATCAAGGCCTCAGTCGATACGCTTATCGTTGCGATAGTCGCACCCTTAATGTTTTTCGTCGTAGTGAGCGTGCCTGCTTTTACTTTCTTGCCTATTGGTGCTGGAGTCGATGGTGGGCTTGGTGTGTAAGTCGATGGCGAGCTTGGAGAAGTCGGTGTCGTTGTGCCAGAATCCTTGGTTATGGTGACTGATACCTCATGAGATTTGCCTTCGTAAGATACAGTGATCGTCGTTTTCCCTGCTCCAACGGCTGTCACCTTGCCGGTATTGCTTACTGTAACAATGTTCGTACCAGGAACGCTATACTTTGCACCCTTTGTAACGTCTTTCTTGCTTCCATCGCTATACGCCGCGGTGACCGTAAGCTGAGCATCCTTCCCAACTTTAAGATCTACGCTGTCCGGCGATACCGAAATCGACGTTA
>NZ_MAIS01000101.1:0-20872 GCF_001680695.1 Paenibacillus sp. KS1
ATTTGTTTGATGATCCGGGTTATTGGCAACAAGATAGAACAGTCCAGCTTCACCGCTCTTTAACATCTTCTCCTTAAGTTCATGAAATGCCTTGAAATGCTCTTGTACATCTTTCGTTTCTGCTGGTCCCATCTCTTTCGCCGATTTAGTCTCATATACGACTTCGCCATCCTTATTCGACAATGAATGATACTGAACGGCCGCGTAACCCGTGGAAGCCATTAACATCGTCCCTACAATCACAGTCAAAGAAACTTTATATTTCACAAAAAACCTCTCTTTTTTTTTGGGTTCGGCATGCAAAATACTCATGACCTTTCCTGTCAAGTCAGCTTCGGGAATGCGCGGGTCATTAAATAATTTTTTCAAATCCCGATCCTTGTCCATATTCATACACTCCCAGCCCCTTTACATGAGCATAATGCTCTCGGAATTTTGCAGCCGTACGTTCGTATTTTTTACGCAGGCTTGCGCTGCTTTTACCCAAAATCAAACCGATCTCCTGGTAGCTCTTATCCTCGACGCAACGTAAAATTAATAAGTTCCGCTCTTCGGCCGTTAATTTTGACAAGGCTCGATGAACGGATTCATCAAAATAGTTGGCTTCAATCTGCAAATCGACATCTTTATTTTCCTTCTCGTCCCGGTAAAAAAACGGCAAATATTTCACCAGCTTCCGCTTGCGGATCATATCAATGCATTGATGATAAGCAATCTTGTACAACCAGGCTCGAAAGGGGACCTCACTCTGATATTTCCGCAAATTGCGAAATGTCTTTAAAAATACTTCCTGTGCGTTATCCTCCGCTTCGGTATAATTGCCGAGCATGTGATAACAATAGAGAAAAATCGGTTTTTGGTATTTCTCCATAATTATCTCAAATTTTGCTATGTTCCCATCCAGAACCTCTGCGATGATCTGACTTAACTCCGCGTCATCCAAGCCCTACTCCCCCTTCCACTCTGTACAACGAACAACTGGGCTAAGAATGTGACAACATGAAAAATAATTTCGGTAACTATAGGATATGACGACAATAAACGACCTGCGGATTAAGGCAAATTGAGGATAAAAGGGGACGCAACGACCAATTCGTTCCCAGCACTTATGAGGGGATGTAAATGGGGACGTAATCTGTCCATATGTAGGGTTTAGCCTTTCCTTGTTCCAAAAAGGAAACTGAAGAATGGGAGGCCGCCAGCATTTCGAAAAAAAAAACCATGCTACGCAAATTTCGATAGAAAAAGAGGCCGGGTTTCCCCCGTAGCGTTGAAGCGGCCCCTTTCCGACATTATTTGATTTTTTCCAATATCATTTTCCCAGACGAAGTCGTTACATCCAGAACAGGCGACTCCGATGTGGCCTGATTGACACTTGCCTCGAAATTTCTCTTGCTTTCCTTATGCTCGAGCGTTACCGGAATTTTCAAATCGGCACGTTCCAGCTTCGTATCGCCTACAATTCGGAATACCGCGTCCGGCTGGACTCGAATGGTCGCATTGCCCGAACTTGTATGAACGCGAACCGATTCATGGAATGGATAAATAGCCACATCTACGTTGCCAGAGGAGGCCTCTATACTGCCTTTTCCCGCCATTCTTCCGAGTTCAATGTTGCCCGAACTAGCTTCCACCTTATATTCCTTCCCCGCATATCCTTCAACAGATATGTTTCCGGACGAAGCTTCGACAGACAATTGGCCAGCTTCAATCTCACCTGTCGTAATATTACCGCTCGAAGCTTCTATCTTCAATTCCTCATAGACCTTCGCGGGAACTTCAACCTCTAGCGATAGAGATATGTTGGAATATAACTTTCCCATTATTGGCCCCACCTTGATCGCTAGCTGATCTTGATCCATTTCCGTGGCCAGGAGTTGTTCTTTCTCCTCTTCGCTGCCATCGAATGTGCCTTTTAATTGAACTTGAATCTGATCGCTAGTTCCAATCTTATATTGGATGTTGGAACTCTTTGTCTGAATCGAGATGCGAGATACATTCCCAGCGTCCAAAGATCGCTCTACATGAACAGGGATATCTTTCGTAGAAAGCACATTTGATATTCCTTGCTTACATGCGCTTAGGCCGAGTAGAATAGGGATCATCAACATAGCAGTTATCCATCTTTTGTTATTCAATTTGATTAATCTCCTTTATGAAATTACATGATAATTTCATGATATTGGTAATGGGTTAGCCGTATGACGCTGATTAGGATCACCGCTACTTCAACTTGTGAATTCCTCGAAGCCTCATTACCTCATCCATGAATCATCATTTGTAATGCGTCCAATCGTACAAACTGCAATAGTCTTATCTGTCAGGTCGCAGACGCAGCATGGGCTCGCAGATCTACATATCGCTGCAAAAATTCTGAGGCTTTACTAACGGCACAGGTCTCTGGCAGCCGCTTATACGCCGAGCAAGCAGTCATCTTATAATCAGGATGAACGGAATAAGACTTCCAATAATACGGGATGTCGCTAGGTGACGCTAATTGCCATGCAGCTTCGCCAGTCAGACTAGGGGTGAACGAACACAAGTCAATAGGCATGGATAACCCTTTGCCATCAGCCTTCACATAACTTTCCTTATAGGTCCACAGCTCGATAAAGTGCTCCATCCGTTCGTTTACTGGTACAGAGTCAAGCACCCGCTTCTCATCGATTGACAAAATGCTTGCAAAGCTCCCTAGCTCCATATCTTCATCAATCTGTTCTATATCAATCCCTACTGGGTGATCCTGATCGTTCGCAATGCCGACAACCCATGTTCCTGAATGCGAGATATTGAATTGAATGTGATTGTAAGGCCCACTCATATAAGGCTTGCCGAACTGATCCGCTTGAATCGCAATTTGATCAGATGAACAGCCTGTCATCTCTATTATTAAGCTCTTGGCAACGAGCTCACTTAGCACACAACGAATAGAGTCCATCTCTCGATAGAAACGGCCTACCCTCTCTCTTCGCTCTGGCGATAGAAAAGGCAGCCAGTCGTTCAGCCTGATCATGCTGTCGATTCGAACGGCAATTACTTTCATGATGCCTCCTTCTGCCATACATTCCTGATATATGACAAAAATTATACACCCGCCCCAATCATACTACAATATTTCCCTTTATTTCCTCAACTTACGATCCACGTGAATAAAATAAAAAACACCCAACTGCACGAGTTGAGTGCCACTGAGTAACGGTTACTAGATGACTGGTTTCACTGATTCCACATATACATCAACAACCAATTTCCCACCAGAACAATGAGAAAGATAGCAGCCCACACATGCTTTCCTACCACGTGCAGCGATAATGCAGCCAGACCAAAAAAAGCGGCCTCGAACAGCGCTCGGATCCAGCCTTCAAGCGGTATCGTTGCCTTGGGAGAGCCAAATGTCCCCCATATCAACATCGCCACGATAACGGAACCACCACCGAGCAAAATCTTCATTAGAGTGCTGTTGCCCATCTGTATTCCCCAATACGCAAAAGCTGCCAATGTACAAAGCTCCAACACGAACCGCAATCCTAAATTACACATTTGCAACACGTAGACGAACGTATCCATGCTCTCTCCCTCCATCTGATAGGATTCCATACCAAAAAAACAAATGATGTTATTGAGTTAGCTAATTATATTAGTTATAATATATCTAGATGGGGTCAATTGTCTATTGGGCATTGGCTATTTTTACAAATAGCGAAGTGTGAATGAAGAGTGAATGAACTGAATGACTTAACAACAGAGGAGAAATGAACATGTCACCAAGAGTTGGTTTGACTCCCGCAATGATACTAGAAGCAGCTACCCTAATTGCGGACAAACAGGGGATCGAAGCAGTTACGCTGGCTACATTAGCACAGCAGCTGAAGGTACGCCCCCCGTCCCTATATAATCACGTTGACGGTTTGCAGGGAATACGACTTTTGTTGTCTATTCATGGCCTGGAGCAATTAAACCACGCCTTGACACGCGCAGCTATTGGACGTTCAGGCGATGAGGCTGTTCGCTCGATAGGCAAAGCATATGTTGCCTTCGTCCGCAATCACCCTGGACTCTATGATGCAACACTCCTAGCCCCTGATCCACAAAACGCGGATGTGCAGCGAGTCAGTACGGAAATTGTTGAACTGGTCGTTCAAGTCCTGCATGCATATGAACTTACTGGCGATGCTGCGATTCATGCTGCACGCGGTCTTCGCAGCTTACTACACGGGTTCGCATCATTGGAGCAAAAGGGAGGCTTCGGCATTCCCCTCGACCTCGATGTCAGCCTAGAACTGCTAATCAATGCTTTTATTGCCGGCATTCACACGATCAAGGAATCTGCAGGGCCGCAATAGACAGCAATCCCACTCGACCAAAATCAAGAATTGGAACATCGTGTTAGACTCGCAACTTATTATTCGATATGAGTAGAACGCATAAATGCCGATCGAATGATCGGCATTTGTTCATCCGTGTATGCTGCTGACGAAATTTTGACCATTCCCCCTACGCACATATCCGCCTGTTCCATTCTAATAGCCTACTACAGTAATAGTCATCCACTGGTTGCTAAGAATCCAACACGTCCCTTTTCCCGCACATTCGTAATCATGTAGAAGCAATTTACATGTACCGGGATCAATAACAAGTTTGAATGTCCCCAGCTTTATCTCCTTTCCTTCGAGAAGAGAAGATCTTATGACGGATAGGGACACATACCCATAAGTAGGAACCATATTTTTACAAACAATTCAGAAGCTTCATCATTTCCGGTATACTGATACCATATGATTGAATGCTAGTAAATAACGCCTAGAAGGAGGTTCATACGTGAAACATCCGCTTCGCCTTTTCCTTATCTTCATGATCTTATTGATCAGCTTGCCTGCGGTGACATCATATGCCATACATATTCCCGACAAGGATGGTCATGTGCTCGATACAGCCAGCATGCTGTCCTCAACTGCGAGATTCAGTCTTGAACATGAAGCTGCCCAAGGACCGCTCGCCTTTTATATTGTTACATTGAACAGCTTGAATGGCGACTCCCCTTCCCAAGCAGCTACCGCCATTTATCAACAATGGAAGCTGGGAAGTGATGAGGTGCTGATTTTGATTTCGCAACAAGATCAGCGTATTGAGATGAACTTCAACAATCCTGCCCTGCAGGAGCAAATGGATGCAGCAGCCTTCCGCGCAAGCGGCAGTGCCGCATTGAAACAATTCATAGATACACACTTTATTCCTTATGCGAAGAAGGGCGATTTTGCGAAGGCAGTATCAGAGCTGATGAGTGCGTCTAATGCACTGGCAGCAAACATCGGAAATATGAATAACGGACTGACACCGGTTGGGCAACCTCATGGTCAGCAATCCAGTTCCTCATGGCTGTGGATTGTTCTAGTCATTGCAATTGGTTTGCTCTCACTCATCATCCTGTATCTCGTTCGCATGATGCAAACGGTGAAACGACTGCAAACGGACATACCGAGCTTGATGGTGCAGACGAATCATGCCTTGGAGAGCATTCGCACCATTCGAGATTTGTCCCAGGGGGCAACGCTTCAACAGGCTACAGAAGCAGGCGCTAAATCCGAGAAATCCATTATTCGCTTACATGAAATGAAGCAGTATGCAGCTAGCATAGGATGGCAGCAATGCCTTCAACCACGCACTCGTTCCGAGCTGAAGCGACTGAATACAGAACTGCAGGCAATGACACAAGAGACGCAGCAGCTAACCGCTCAAATCGAACATATTCAACAGCTCGATCTCAACTTGAAGCGAACAATAGCGGATGCTGCACAGCGGATAGAGCATGTTTCTACTTCCATCCAAGCGGACCAAGCGAGCCGCGGTTGGCCGCTGGAGGAACTGCTGCGAAGACAAGAAGCGATATCCGCTGAATTGCTGAGCAGCAAGCAGCTGGAAGTATTCGATCCGATTCAATCCGAGCAGCGAGTGATTCATGTGAATGAAGAAATTCAACGATTGGAACAGGATCAGCAATCGGTATCTAAGTACGCAGAACAGTATCAGCGCTTTCCCGAGCAGATGAATCAGTCTAGAAATTCCGTCTCCCAGATTGTCGAGGAGCATCGCTTGAAGCTCGTGCGTATCGATCCATACGGCAAGATTGAAGAAGCACAGCAGAGTAATGAGCAGATGCTTGATCGCCTGAAGCTTGGAGATATTCCTGCCACGGCACAGCATGCCGAGCGCGCAAGCCTACTGCTCGCTGAAGCTGTCCAGATCACGCAGCGTCTAGCGGACTTGAAGTTGAAGAACGCTCGCGATATCCAATCCATTGAAACGAAGCTGTCCCAATATGCAGCCCAGGATAGGGAACTGTCTGCATTGACTGCACGTGCACAGACGCAATATCGAGGCAAGCACTGGGAACAGGCTTGGAGGCAGTATCGTGAGGAGCTTCAGGCTGTAGATACAGTACAATCCGCACTTCGTCGAGTGACTCAATGGTGCGATGAGGACGTGCAGGAATATGAACAAGCAAGAAGCGAACTCGATCACATCCTTGCACTCCTTCAGAAGCTTGATCAAGCGGCTGAACAGTACAACGACTTAATCCACAAGCTCGATCGCAAGTTGGAGGAAGCGAAGCAGATGCAAGCATCTGCTGAAGACAGCTTCGCTCAAGGCTTGCATATGATCGATCGCCATCGTATCTACTCCAATTGGCAGCAGCAGGAGAAGAGCTTGGCAGCCATGCAATCCAGCATACGCCAGCTCCTGGCACAGCAGCCGTATGATATGGATTTACTTACAGATACGGGAACACGGTTCTTGAATGAAGCCAATCAATTCTTGAGTGCAATCGAACGAGCCGCGATTCAGAAACAAAATGTGGAACAGGAACTAGCTAGAATGGAGCAGCGATATCGTTCATCCAGCGCCAAATATGGCAGCAGGCTGAATGTTCACCAATATGGCTCACAGTTCTCATCCATTAGCACTGACGTTGATCGGTTAATGCATAATGGCGCTTATGACGAGGCCGCACGCAAGGCAGCTGCCTTATCAGGCATCCTTACAGCAATGGAGCAAGCTTATGAATCGATCATAAGACAAGAACGACAGCAAGAGGAAGCTGCCGCACGGCAAGCAGCTAATCGCAATACGAGCAGCAACTCATCAGGGGGATCAAGCTGGGGCAACAACAATAATTCTAATTCCTCAGGCGGATCTGGTAAGCAACATGTTGAAGGATAACACAATTGGATAACACAACTGTAGGTAACTTTGCTCATCTGGTTGTCTTTGGTTACCTTAGGCTATCTTAGATTATAACTGGTAACCAGTCCTACCTCGCAAGTGCTGCATAGCAAGAAGAGAGCTATCCCAATCACAGTAATCCTGTGAAGGATAGCTCTCTTTTGATTGCAGAAGCATTACGTAAAGGACATGCACATATAGCTGAGTGTCCCCATCTCATAGCTGCGATGAATGACCTTCGGATCATAGGCAGCTCCTGCACTTCCAAGCGCAATGAAGAATGGGACAAAATGTTCTGCCCGCGGTACTGCTAATGCAGCATGGGGAGCATGATCCCGATAAGCTGCCAGCTCACTCCATTGCTTCTTCTCCAGCTTCTCAATGAGCCAGTCATCGAACTGAATGGCCCAAGCTTCCGGCTCTGTCTGCTCCCACTTCAACATCCGCAAATTATGCACGGTCGCTCCGCTGCCTATGAGAAGAATATCCTCATCCAACTCACTTAGCGCCTCGCCGATTAGCAGCTGCTGCTCTGCAGGAAGGAATGGGTTTACCGAGATTTGTACAACCGGAATATTCGCATTCGGGTACAAATGCTTCAACAACGACCATGAACCATGATCTAGACCACGAGATTCATCACGGTTTACGGCAATCCCACGTGCGGACAAGCAGCGTTCTACTTCAGTGGCAATTTCGATGGAACCTGTAGCCGGATACTTCACCTGAAACAGTTCTTCTGGAAAACCATAGAAATCATAGATCGTCTCATACGTTCCAGTTTGGAACGATATTGTAGTCTCTTCGGTTTCCCAATGGGCACTGAACAGAACAATCGCCTTCGGCTGCATGCTTGCTCCGAGCTCAGTTAGAAAACGAGTATATTCATTATCCAATATGGCAATCATCGGCGAACCGTGACTAAGAAAGATTGATTTTGGCATCTCGATTCTCCTTTAATGTTCAACATTGCTGTATGCTGGAGCCTAGCCGCAGCTAGGCATCCATTCATAATGTTTGAATTGTAAATCGCAACGATTAATAAGCTGCTGTGAAGCGACGGCCTGTAAATTGCGGGTTCTCCACTTCATCCAAGATGGCCACGGAGAAATCTTCTGCTGAGATGCGGCTGTTGCCTTCTGCGTCTACAACCAATTGGTCAGTACCAGTACGATATTGTCCAGTACGCTCTCCTGGCTCGATCAAGGCAGCAGGACTTACATTCGTCCATGCCAATGTGGATTCATGACGATATACATCAAGCGCATCACGGTGTGCGAGTGCAATTGGCTTCCATGCATCTGGGAAGTCCGGAGTATCTACCACTTGAACGCCTGGAGCCACTTCAAGACTGCCCGCTCCTCCAACGGAAATCAAGCGCTCAACTCCTGCCTGTTTCACCCCGTTAATCAAGGCGCGAGTAGCTTCGACAAGCGAAGATTCTTCACCCATCTTAGGACCGATGGAACTAATCACAACATCATGGCCTGCTGTACGCTCCGCAACACTTGCAGAATTCAGAATATCTCCGGTTACCACTGTCAGGTTCGCATGCGACTGTGCAACACGTGAAGCATCACGAACAACTGCCGTTACCTCATGTCCTCTAGTCAAAGCCTCGTTCACAATACGTTGTCCAATTGTACCTGTAGCACCATATACTGCAATTTTCATAATCATCGATCTTCCCTTCTATATTCAATATTCGTTATTGCCTTCAAGTAAGTACCTTCAAGTAAGCAGTGCACGCTCACAACCACAATAAAACTTTAATGTAATAAAGACAGTTACAACTAGACCGCGAAAAACTCCATTAGTCACTGGAGTATTTCTAATTCGAATTGATAACCGCCTGCATCCTAGAACGATTTACTCATTCTCTTCCATTCGATCCTTCAGGTCAACTGCCAGATGATCCAAGGTCATTTCTGCCAGCACCTGCTCCATGGCAGATTGCGCACGCAGCATAACTAGTTGTAACACCGATTCTATATTGGCTCCGATTGGACACTTCGGATTCGGATGATCATGGAACCCGAACAACTCTCCCTCTTCAACAGCCTCTACAGCACGATATACATCAAGAAGCGTAATATCGCCTGCCGGCTTGCTTAACGTTGCCCCACCAGTTCCAGGTCGTACATCGACGAGCCCAGCCTTCTTCAATTGAGACGTTACCCGCCGGATAACAACAGGATTCGTGTTGACGCTGCCCGCCATCCACTCCGACGTATGATGGGCGTTCGGTTCAAGCGCCAGCAAGGATAGAATGTGGACGGCTACACTAAAGCGGCTGCTTATCTTCATGCTGCTCACCCTTTCGTGTAACCATTATAGTTACAACCAGTTTGAATTGTCAAGCTTCCTTTTTTCCATCTGCAAATGAAAAGCGGCCACGCCGTTCGATATATTGGCGCACACCGCTATCTCACTTAGTGATAACACACTCATTCCTCGCAATTCCCTATATGTCCTAGCTGCCTATTTTGCAATTTGGCACAAATTACAGAAGCAAAGCGCTTATCTTTATGTGCAATTGAAATGAAGGACATTTGTACGTTTCCCTAGTAACTAAATTCGGATTCAACCAAATGATTCCACAAACAAGAGAGCTATCATCAGAACTTTTTACACAAGCATACAGAATGAGGACAAGTATTCATACATGAGGTGACACGTGATAAACCGCAAAACGCACCATTGGAATCATCGAAATGCTGTTCACTCCATGTCTTATGACTCGCACAAGCTTCCATTAAAAACAACGGTAATACGACCCTACGTTAAAGCACGGAAGCAAAAAGGCTGCAAAGAGCCCTTATAAATCAAAAATCATAGAGATTCATTTTCCCGAGATATGTACCTATGCCAATGTTCCAAAAGTGTTATGCATGCTCGATATTGCGAAGCGGAAGCGCATCAGGAGAAGGTTCATATACTTGTTCAAAAAAACGACTGGCCCCTGTATGAAGCAAATCATAGTAGTTGTGGAACAATTGATCCGCTTCCTTGCCTAACCACACATCTGGCAACAGCTCTTCAGGGAAGTCCGGATCAATGAATAAAAACTTCCGGTACCAGTGAACCAGTTTGCTCTTCTCTACGAAGCAGTAGCCGTCAGGTATGGTATCCCCCTGCTGCATCATCGTGAGCAATTTTTCATAACTTGGGCGGTATACCTCAATAAATTCAGCATAAGCCGCATTAATCTCATCGATGTTCCAGCACTTCTGCACCAACTGTCTAGATTTGCTCCAAGCGAGATGATCTGCCTTAAAAATTTCCACATATCCGGATATCCCGCGTGATTCCACGATGTCCCTCACCTTGTCGGTCAGATCGTTAGGACTGATCCAGGTGCTCGTCGTCAACATGCCAAAGCCGAGCCATGCCAGTTCCTTGCGCAATTGATCCCGTATGCCCCGATCCTTTTCGGGAATGTTGTAGCTCGCAATGCACCATTTGCCGTCCCACACATCTGTCTCTTGCTTATAAATGCGGGCCGCCGCCTCATCCAAGCGCCGCTTGCCGCGCGGGGACATTGAATAATAGCTGCGATTTCCCACCTTGCGCGATTCCAGCCACCCTTGGCGCAGCATGCGCGAGATAGCGGCCCGTACGGCCTGTTCGGTCAAACCGAATTCCCCCATCAGGGCGGTCAGGCTCCCAACCCAGATTTCGCTACCATAATGACGTACATACTCGCCGTATATGGTAAACAGCATCGATTGCGGCCTCATGTTCACCACTCCTAGTCAATCACGTGATTTCCAAATGTTGTATCTCGTCAAATTGTATCACTTGATTCTCCATAGCTCAAGCAAAATGGAGGGCATGTCGGAGTGGAGGAACCACCGCTCAGCTTGTCAAGATAGCTTCTGCTCTTCTTCCGCCTTGCGGCGCAAAGCCGTGAGCCGCTCTGCCATCGTATTCTTATAGAAAACCGCCTGCGTAAACGTTCCTTTCCCGACTAGATTGATTCGCGTCTCTGCCGTCACCTCGCACACCATGCGCTTCGCTCCCACCTCGATACATACAGCTCGAAACGTTACCTCCTGTCCGGCGACCGCAGGCCCTATATGCTTGATATCGAGAGCGAGCCCCGAAGCTTCTTCCTCTTCGTCCAAAAAAGGAACGATCATCTCTCGACCTGCCTTCTCCATATAGTAAATCATGGTGACGGTAGACATCACTTCGTGAATGGTCGTGCCGTCAAAAGCAGGATGCATATCCGGTGTAACAGTCACAGCAAAAGATAATTCAGCGCCCGGAACCAATCCTGGCTTCACGTCGATTCCTCCTTGCCAAAAAAATCAACCATGCCCATTCAAGCTGCCGGCCTGGTCATATTCGCTCAATTATCGTGGCGATGCCTTGACCGACGCCGATGCACATCGCAGCCAAGCCAAAACGTACCTCTCGGCGCTCCATCTCATTGAGCAGTGTCGTTAGTATCCGAGCTCCGCTACACCCAAGCGGATGACCAATTGCAATCGCCCCGCCGTTCACATTGACCCGTACCGGGTCGATATTCAACTCCCGCATGCTGGCAATTGCCTGTGCAGCAAATGCTTCATTCAGCTCAAACAGATCAATGTCCCCGATACTCAGTCCAGCCTGCTGAAGCGCTTTGCGCGCGGCCGGCACGGGGCCGATTCCCATCACGGACGGATCGACGCCAGCAGATGCAGCAGCAACCACGCGGGCGCGTGGGCGAAGTCCGAGCGAATGGGCGGCCTCCTGTTCCATAATGAGCAGCGCCGCTGCCCCGTCGTTCAGTCCCGACGAGTTCCCGGCCGTCACAGTTCCCCCTTGCTTGAAGGCCGGCTTCAACTTCTGCAACTGCTCCAGCGTCGTCTCAGGACGAGGATGTTCATCCTGCTCGATCTTCATGATCTGGCCCTTGCGCCCGGTGACCTCCACCGGAACAAGCTCGGCTGCAAACTTCCCCGCTGCTTGGGCTTCAGCATACTTCCATTGGCTGGAGAGCGCAAACTCATCCTGCGCCTCCCGGCTTACGCCGTATTGCTCCGCCACATTCTCCGCCGTCTCCCCTAGACTGATGGGAGGATAGAGAGTGGCCAGCTTGTCATTGGTCATCCTCCAGCCCAAAGTCGTGTCGAAGATCTGCTGGTGCCCACGCTGAAAAGCGGCCTCCGGCTTCATCATCACATAAGGTGCCCGCGTCATGCTCTCCGTCCCGGCGGCAATATACATATGTCCCGCCCCTGCCATAATGGCATAGGCGCTTTGCTGAACGGCCTCCATACCAGATCCACATAGGCGATTTACCGTCACGCCCGGCACCTCGACCGGCATTCCAGCCAGCAGCAGCGACATGCGCGCCACATTGCGGCAGTCCTCTCCCGCCTGATTCGCACAGCCGACAATAACGCCGTCTACCCGATCAGGGGCGACCGGATTCCGCTCCAACAGGCTGCGAATAACGATCGCGCCCAGATCATCGGCGCGCACATCCTTGAGCGCTCCGCCGTAGCGTCCGATCGGCGTACGTATCGCATCAATAATTACGGGTGTTGCCATCTTGTTCCCCCCCAATATCATAGGAATAGAAGCCTTGGCCGCTGCGGGAGCCAAACCGGCCTGCCAACACGAGCTTGCGCAGAAGCGGAGCTGGGCGATACCGTTCTTCACCCAGATCGCGGTGGAGACCGCTCAGAACCGCCAGCACATCATCCAGCCCGATTCTGTCTGCCCATTCAAGTGGACCGTACGGATAACCGGTTCCCAGCTTCATAGCCGTATCGATATCCGTAGCGGAAGCTGTCCCTTCCATTAGAGCGAAGGCGGCTTCATTTACGATTAAGGCGAGAATGCGCGGGAAGACAAGTCCCGCCTCATCCTGCACAATGTCTACCTGTTTACCCAAAGAGAGGAACAGCTCCTCCACACTATGAAGGGTTTCCTTTGATGTCTGCAAGGCAGGAGCCACTTCAATCAACTCGCGTTCTTCCAGGGGTGCGAGCGTTCCGAAGCCGCATATTCGCTTCGGTTGAGATGCCCAGGATGCGATCTCAGTGGCAGAGAGAGCTAACGAGGTAGCCGCGATTGGTATTTCCGGCGGCAATAGCCGATCCATTTTCACGATATTCGCCTGTTTTTCAACCACATCATCATTGGTTACTTCCATACCGTATCGAACCGAGGAGAGGGCATCCCTGCACTCCTCCGACTCTGCCAAGGAAATAATCTGATATCCGCTTCGTTCTAGCAGCACATGAAGGCCTTCGCGCAGCGGGCCGTTTCCATCCAACAGGATCGCGTTATTGGTCATATGAATAAAACCCCTCTCCTGTCTTCCTGCCTAAGCTTCCTGCCTGCACCATGCGCTGCTGTATCCGGCTCGGCTTGAAGCGGCTCTCATGATTGAACCGGGTATAGACCGATTCCGTTGTCGCCAGATTCACGTCGAGACCAATTAGATCCTGCAGCTCGAACGGCCCCATTTTGAAACCGCCAGCCTGCTTCATAATGCGATCAATCTGCTCCGGTTTAGCCACCCGGTCGCTTATGATGCGCAGCGCTTCATTATAATAAGGTCGGGCGACGCGGTTGACGATAAATCCGGGCGAGTCCTCCGCCAACACAGGCACCTTGCCCAGCTCCTCCGCAAACCTGCGGGCGGCAGCGACGCAGGCATCTGCCGACTTGTGGCCGCGGATGATTTCCACAAGCGGCATAACCGGCGCAGGGTTGAAGAAATGAAAGCCTATGATGCGCTCCGGATGAGGCAAGCCTGCTGCAAGTTCCGTAATGGAAAGGGAGGACGTATTGCTCAGCAGCAGCACATCACTGCTGCAAAGCTCTGTTAAGCGGGCGAACACAGAGCGCTTCAACTCCAGATTCTCGGGGATCGCCTCGATGACGATCGAGCATGAGCTTAATGCTGCCATGTCCTGCACTAACTCAATAAGATTATGTGTCGACCGTTTCTCTTCCGCCGAGATTTTCCCCTTCGCAACATCCTTCGACAGAACCGAACCGATATAGGCCTGCGCAGCCTCCAGCACCTCTGGCTTAATATCCTGCAATCGAACACGGCGACCCCGCCGAGCGCATACGAGCGCAATCCCCGCTCCCATTGTGCCAGCACCAATAATACCGACCGTGCCGGGGCTTCCTCCGGAAACATAGTCTTCCATCGGCTATACCCCCTTGAACATAGGCGGCCGCTTCTCTAGAAAAGCCTGCATGCCTTCCCGGTGATCCTGCGTGCGTCCGGCGATCTCCTGGGCATATGCCTCCTGCTCCAGTGTCTCCGCCAGCCCCTTTTCCAGTCCCCGGTTCATTGTCTGCTTCATCAACCAGATCGCCCGCGTCGGAAGCTGAGCTAGCTTGGCTGCAAGCTCAGCTGCTTCCTCGTCCAGCCGTTCGGCAGAGCATACGCGATTAACCAAGCCAATCCGATGCGCCTCCTTCGCCGTAACGCGATCCCGAATCGTGGCAATTTCTATCGCCTTGGCCAAGCCGACAAGACGCGGCAGGAAGTAGCATCCCCCTGAATCGGGAACAAGCCCTATATTAATGAATGCACTGACAAAATAAGCCCGCTCAGACATCACACGCATATCACAAGCAAGGGCGAGGCTCATCCCTGCTCCTGCCGCTACGCCGTTCACAGCCGCGATAACCGGCAGCTCCGTGTTGCGAATTTGCAAAATGAGCGGATTGTAGCGCGAACGCAGCATGTCGCCGTGGTTTGCAGCTCCGTCCTGCCCGACCACACCGCCGGCACCTGGCACATCGCCCAGATCCTGCCCTGCGTTGAATGCTTTGCCCGCTCCGGTCAGGACAATACAGCGCGCCGCAGCATCTTTGCCTGCTTGACGGAACGCATCAATTATCTCGGCGATCATCTTCCCGGTGAAGGCGTTGTACTTATCCGGCCGATTCATCGTGATCCGGGCTACGCCTGCTGATACTTCGTACAGAATCGTCTCATACACAGCCATGATTCCTCCTATCTGCCCTTGAATTGGGGACTTCGCTTCTCTTGAAAAGCAAGCATGCCTTCCTTCTGATCCTCGCTCGCGAACAACAGATGGAAACATTGCCGCTCAAAATCAAGACCTTCGGCCAGTGAAAGATCCTGCGCCTTGCGAACGGCCTGCTTAATAAGGGAAACAGCCAGAGGCGGCTGGTCGGCAATGCGCCGCGCAAGCTTCAGCGCTTCCTCCAAATAAAGCTCAACTGGAGCTACCTTGTTAATTAGACCACAGCGAAGAGCCTCTTCCGCGAGCATCGTATCCCCGGTCAGCAGCAGTTCCATCGCCTTGCGCTGCCCCACTGCCCTGGTCAACCGCTGCGTTCCTCCAGCACCGGGCATAACACCAATGCGAATTTCCGGCTGCCCGAAGCGCGCCGTATCCGAGGCAACAATAAGATCACAGTTCATCATCAGCTCACAGCCTCCGCCGAGCACATATCCGCTCACAGCGGCGATGATCGGTTTAGTGATGCCGCCGATGCGATCCCAGACATCGAACTGTCGCTTCAACAGCAGCGAAACAGCGGATTCATCCGCCATTTCCCTAATATCCGCTCCTGCGGCGAAGGCCTTATCATTCCCTGTAATAACAAGCACCTTCACAGCATCGTCCCGATCCATTCGTTCCAGTTCAGCCACAAGCTCCTGCATCAGCTCGCGATTCAAAGCATTCAACACGTCTGGCCGATTCAGGGTAAGCACACCTACAGCACCGTCCACCGACACGGTCACATTACTACTGCCCATCTTCGTCATCCCGCCCCCACTCCTTCACTTTCTTCAACGTCTGCCGCTCGCTTGCGGTTATCGACAACGCGTACTGCTTTTCCCTCGCTGCGCGCAATCGAATCCGGCTCATTCACATGCAGTAAAACAGAGACACCGAGCGAGCATTTGATCGCCTTGCCGATCTCCTTTACCAGTTCGGCAACCTCCTGGCTTTCCAGAACGCTGCCTACCCGACTCCAGAATTCCGGCGTAATCTCGCAATGAATCTCGAAGCGGTCAAGTGCATTGTCCCGCTCAATGACGACTTGATAATGGGGCGCAAGTTGGGAGAAGTTAAGCAGCACAGCCTCAAGCTCGGTTGGGTAAACGTTGACGCCGCGTATAATCAGCATGTCATCTACTCTTCCTTTAATCCGGGACATCCGCATCGTCGTGCGGCCACATTTGCAGGTACCCGGGTGAAGCGACGCAATATCGCCCGTCCTGTAGCGGATGACTGGGAATGCTTCCTTGGTCAGTGAAGTAAACACCAGCTCGCCTTCCTGCCCGTACGGCAGCGGTTCACCCGTCTCGCGATCGACCACCTCCGCCAGAAAATGATCTTCGGCAATATGCAGACCATCCTGCGCTTCCTGGCACTCGATAGCGATACCTGGCCCAAGCACCTCACTCAATCCATAAATATCAATCGCCTTAATTCCAAGAGCATCCTCTAGATGGCGGCGCATTTCCTCCGACCAAGGCTCCGCGCCAAAAATGCCGTACTCGATGCTCGTTGCCCGCGTATCAATGCCCTGCTTGCGCATTTCCTCCACCAGATTCAAAATATAGGACGGTGTACCTGACAAGCCGCGCGGCTTGAAATCCTGAATAAGCGTAATCTGGCGCGGTGTATTCCCTCCTGACACAGGTACAGCGACCGCGCCCAGACACTCGATGCCATAATGCAGGCCCAATCCTCCTGTGAACAAGCCATACCCATACGCGTTGTGAAAAATATCCCCGGGCCGACCACCTGCGCAGCAAATGGCGCGCGCAACAATTTCAGCCCAAGCTTCAATATCCTGCTTCGTGTACCCCACAACGATCGGCTTGCCTCTCGTGCCGGATGAACCATGGATACGTACAACTTCGCTCATCTCGGTCGCGAACAATCCGAACGGATAATAATCGCGCAGATCGGATTTCTTCATGAACGGCAGGCGGCGGATATACTCCAAACTGCGAATGTCCTCCGGATCAAGGCCCGCCCGATCTAACGCAGCACGATGAAAAGGTACTCGGTCATATGCCCGCTTGACGGCGTGGCGGAGTCTCTCCAGTTGGAGCACCCGCATCCGTTCATGCGGCATCGTTTCCATTTCGACATTGAATATCACGCGCTACCCTCCTACACCCCACGGAAGACAGGCTTTCGTTTGTCCGCAAAGGCTTCTAATGCCTCTGCCCGATCCTTCGTCGGGATAATCATCTCATAGGCTTGTGCCTCAACCTCTAGTCCGGAGTACAAACCAACATGGCTGCCCCAGTTTATGGCGTATTTGGCCTGATAGACCGCGAGCGGCGCATTAGATGCAATCTCATTCGCCAAATCAAGCGTCATTGTGTGGAGCTGCTCTGCGTCATCGGCTATTCCGTTCAGCAATCCGTATTGCAGCGCATCTTGGGCGTTCATTTTCCGCGCAGTCAGGATGAGCTCCTTCGCCCGCGCTGGCCCGATAAGCCGCGGCAGCCGCTGCGTTCCACCTGCACCGGGAATGATGCCCAGACTCACCTCGGTAAGTCCCATACGGGCATCCCGAACAGCTAAGCGCAAATCGCAGGCCAGCATTAATTCGAAACCGCCGCCGAACGCATATCCGTTCACTGCTGCAATCGTCGGCTGCGGAAGCTCCTCCATGGCGGTGAACACATCCCGGATCGCACGCACGTTGCGTCTCACCTGTTGTTCATTCAGCGTGCGCCGTTCCTTTAGATCAGCCCCTGCGCTGAAGGCTCGGCCCGCGCCCGTCACGATAACGACACGAATCTGATGACGATCCTCCCGGATTTCCGCGACGATTTCTCCCAGGCGCACCAGCGTTTCATAATTGAGGGCATTTAAGTCGGCAGGCCGATTCAGCGTAATGACGGCAACATGATCGTGGCGATCCAGCTTCACTGACTGTACCGTCTCTTGCTCCTGAAGCGTACCTTGAACTTGTACCTGGTCTTGCACCTGTTCATGTCCCTGATTCAGATTTTGCTGATTCAGACCCTGTTCTTGATCCTGCACCGGTACCTCACTTTGCACCGACGCCTTGCTCAATCTCTGCTCCTGCATCTCCATCGATTCGTTCAGCCCCCTCTTTTCCGCTGATCCGTCTGCTCGACAACCTACTCCATCGCCTTATTCCTGCTTCGTGGACGGCAATTCCGTGCCTTGTTCCCCTCGATTAGGACTGACGCGCGCGTATGTCCCCAAAGCGACAGCGACAAGCTTCCCATCGCAGGTAATGCGCGCGTCCATCACAATTAAATTGCGCCCGCGCTTCAGCACCCGAGACTCCGCAACAAGAAGTTCGCCGATGGCCGGAGACAAATAATTGATCTTGCTCTCCACGGTTACACACTGCTGCACCCCGTCAATCGGGGGTGCAGCCGCATGGCCCATGGCAGCGTCAGCCAACGTGTTCGTCACGCCGCCATGCACGAAGCCTTCGATGCTGTTATGAAGATCAGGGTGGGTATGCAATTGCATAACACATCCATCTTCATCCAGCCGAACGATCTCGATTCCAAGCAAATCATTAAACCGGTTGCGATGCGTCGGCTTGCTCACTCATGAACCTCCGCCATATGCATGGATACCAATTTGCCGGCAAACCCCATCAAATCCTTGCCGGACGCCTTGCCCTCAGCGGATGACAGGGCTGCCTTCAAGGCCTCTTTCGATTCAAAATACATCTCGCAAATCAGGTGCAAATCGCTATCCCCCATTGGCGTTCCATAAATCGTTCCCACCTCCATCTTCACGAGTCCAGGCATTTTTGCTGCCAATGGAGAATGGGTATTAAAATAATGCTCGTTGAACGCCTCGACATCCTCAGGCTTGCGGTAGATCGCGATTAATTTGACCATGAATAAATCCTCCCTTATCTCTCAATATTCATTCATTACATCTATCAAAACGATGATTACAACCCGAACGAAACAAATTTCGTTTCCAAAAATGCATCCATTCCGTAGCGTCCGCCCTCCAGGCCAAGTCCGCTTTCCTTCCAGCCTCCGAATGGCGCCTGAGTCTGTGTTGGTGAACCATCATTAATACCTACGATGCCGTATTCCAAAGCCTCCGCCAGACGGAAACAGCGGCTGCTGTCACGCGTATAGGCATAGGCAGCCAAGCCATATGATGTGTCGTTCGCCATTTGGATAACATCCGTTTCATCCGTGAAGGTCATCATCGGCACAACTGGGCCGAATGTTTCCTCGGCAGCAATCTCCATTTCCTTAGTTACGCCCGTAATGACGGTCGGCTCGCAATAGAAGCCTTTGCCGTATTCCCCCTCCATCAAGCGCTTGCCGCCGAAAACAACTTTCCCGCCTTTGTCCTGTGCATCCTGAATATGGCGCAGCACTTTATCAAGCGCCCGTTGGTTAACGAGCGGGCCAATTTCGGTCTCTTTGCTGCGTCCGTCGCCAACCTTCGCCTTGCTCAGCCGTTCGATCAGCTTGGTGCTGAATGCCTCTGCCACAGACTCGTGCACATACAGGCGATTCGTACAGATGCACATTTGTCCTGAATTGCGGAACTTGCTCTCGAACAGCCCCGCAACCGCCGCATCCAAGTCGGCATCCTCGAACACAATAAACGGCGCATGGCCGCCCAATTCCAGACTGACCCGCTTCACATGCTTGGCCGCCCCTTCCATCAACAGCTTGCCGACGTGCGTCGAGCCGGTGAAGGCAATTTTGCGAACCTTTGGATTGTCGAGCAGCTCCTGGCCCACTGTCTCCGGCTGGCCGATGACCAGATTAGCGACACCGGCTGGGAAACCGGCTTGTGCGATCAGCTCGAATAACTTAATTGCGCTTAGCGGCGTGCTCTCGGCTGGCTTCAAAACGACCGTGCACCCTGCGGCGAGCGCGGGCGCAATCTTCCGCGCGACCATATTAACCGGGAAGTTCCATGGTGTGATCGCTCCGACGACGCCGACCGGGTGGCGGCTGACCATAATCCGCTTGTTCGGCACAGAGGATGGAACCGTCTCGCCATACACCCGCTTCGCTTCCTCTGCATACCACATGAAGTTGTCGGCAGCCCCCAGCACCTCGCCTTTGGCCTCACGCAGCGGCTTACCCATCTCCGCCGAGATGATGCCCGCCAGTTCATCACGATGGCTGCGCACCAATTCATATAGTTGGTACAAATATTTTGAACGCTCACGGGCGGTCAAGCGAGACCAGCCTGGGAATGCCTGATGAGCCGCATCGATGGCCGCTCTTGCGTCCAAATGATCACCATAGCTTACCGTCCCTACCTCTTCTCCAGTTGCTGGATTAACGACACGGAGCATACCGCCGCCTTGTGCTTGCGTCCATTCTCCGTTGATGAACATCGACTTCAATTCAACAGTCTGCATGCTTTTTTCCATCGTAATCGGATACCCTCCCTCTGCCTCTGCGGCTTATACCGCTCCAGAGGCGGCGCAAATGTGCGCAATCGTTTTCCTTGCCTTCCTTGTCGCTGCCTGTAAAAAAATTACTTGTTCAACCTTTACAGAGCCTTGTAACACCATACAAAAAAAGCAGTGCAACAAACCAAACGTCTAACAACATCACAATCCCGCTATGAACTACAGGCATTAATCCTTAAAACCTTAAAGCCTTAGAGCACTAAAGATTAAGCATTAAGCATTAAGCATTAAGCAT
>NZ_MAIS01000230.1:0-1355 GCF_001680695.1 Paenibacillus sp. KS1
TTTGTCTCGAAGTGGTTCAGGTATTTTTAATGTTCTGTTCCTTATTTCTAAGTTTTTCATTAGAAAAAGCAACATAAATATAGTATTTGTAGATGAACCTGAAACTGGGTTACATCCAATACTGCAACAAAGATTTATGAAACTTATTAGAAAGTTGGCAAATATTAACTCAATTCAGTGGGTCATTAGTACACATTCACCTTTTATTCTCCAAAGTTTAAAAAGTGCAGAAAAGTTGTATTTAATAGAACATGACGGTATACAGTCTAAGAGTAGAGAGATAGAGATCACAAATAAACAAGAAGTCTTTGTTGCTTTAGGTGCATATTTACCCCTTACCTTC
Organism: Paenibacillus sp. KS1; assembly: GCF_001680695.1. Taxonomy (NCBI): domain Bacteria; kingdom Bacillati; phylum Bacillota; class Bacilli; order Caryophanales; family Paenibacillaceae; genus Paenibacillus; species Paenibacillus sp. KS1. The sequence continues at coordinate 344 of NZ_MAIS01000230.1, forward strand.
TCTTCAAACGGTGTAATATTTGTAGAGGGACAAACGGAAGTAGTTGTTTTAAGTGGTTTATTGCAAAAAGCGGGAGTAGATATTGACAGGGAAAAAATACTGATTATTCCACTTGGGGGGGAGAACATCTTTAAAATCGATCCAAAGGATATAAAAAAAATACATGAAAATAGTATGATTATAATCGATAGTGATTTAACCAAGTCAGTAGAGAATGGAGGAACGATAAAAAAGATAAAAACAGAATACGGAGTAAGATGTACTGAAAATTCAGTTAGGTTTGTAATGTTGACCCAATATCGAACCTTAGAAAATATGTATCCTCCAGAGATATTAGCTAAGGTTATTGGCAAGGATGTTGATGAATTAAGATACAGTAATTATGACGCTATACCTGAGATCCCCTCTTCGAACAAAGTCAATATCGGTGAGCGTGTGGTTAAAGAGATTCCATCTAATCAAGCTAAGGAATTTCCCCTCGTAAAAGAGATTTTATCGTGGTGGGAAGAGATGGGGAATAGAGTCTGATATTTCACTTGAATTATTAATACATCCTTTCTCCTCCAGATTTTTCATTTACTAATCAATATCTTTTAAAAATACTTTATGCCCGCATAGGATAATAAAATTTTTTCTTAACCCGGTGCTACAACTTAACATGATAAGAGGAGGTTTTTGAATTGGGGATCGTTGATAATTTAAGCTACGATTGTCTAATAATAAACGGTAGAGATGCTTATTTGGGTGGCGAAGAATGACGAAGAATCAATTGAAGAGAAGAAAGGAACAAAAAATGATTCGAGAAATATAAAAGTAATGACCTATGATGTTCTACTTGTAAAGATGGGAGATGTATTAGAGATTTTGGAAAAGTTTTTGAGGTTGCTATAGGAGAGATTTAAAAGTTAATTTTGTGTAATTTCCTTCAATGCTATATAGCCTATTCAAAAGATTTCCTTCACTTTCTTCATTTTCAAACAATAATAATTCCTGTCCACGACCCTAAATAAGT
>NZ_MAIS01000092.1:0-24625 GCF_001680695.1 Paenibacillus sp. KS1
GTTTTGAAAGTACCTATAAGGAATTGAAACTTCAGTAGGTTAATTAGGTCGTTTATATCGTCTATACAGTTTTGAAAGTACCTGTAGGAATAGCAACCAAAAACACAGGTGAATCAGGAGACGAAGCATCTGCACTCACTGAAGGTCATAGAAAAGTAACTTGCTGAATACGATACAATGATCGCAGAAAATATTGAGGAGATTCGTCTTGTTGAAGAAGCTTTAACAACAAAAAATATGTCAATATCACTAACATTTAGGTCTCGCTTACGGCGAGGCCTTTTTGATTGAGAGGAGGCGAAGGATGTGAACAACGAATAAGGGAGTGAGGGGAGAGCTAGCTGCCCCTCAATCGGGACAGCTAGTGGAATAATCATTGAGATCGGTAAAGCAGAGTTGGGAAAGAACTGTTACGGAGGCTTTGAAAAGCATAGAAGAAAAATCCTAGTCTGAATCGATAAGTTCGAGGCGCTCAAGAATTTTAATTGTCGTCAGAGCTGATAAGCGAACAGTCAATTCAACATTACCTGTTAAGACAGAATCATCTTCCAGGGCTTCTTTATTTTTGGCGAAAACCTCTTCGGTAACTTCGTTAACTAGTTTAAGAATTATAGACTTATCCATAAAAATAACCTCCATTCCGTCGATAGTTCTACATACTTCGACAAGTAAGGAGGTTTTTCCTACGTCTCTCAGAATTATTTTATGGAATACTCATTTACTTCGAACGTTAGTATTTTATCGAAAATTACATAGTCTTTGCGGTTGCTGAATGGGCCCTTGTTATTGTTATGCTTGTTTATGGCATAGGATGCTGTGCCTGAACCGGCTTGTTTATTTTCATACCAGTTGATAAAGGCGGTCACTTCTCCCAAGCTCAGGTCAAATTCCTTTTCTAACCCCGTTGTCATGGCAACGACTAGAATTGCTCTTTCGCCTTGTTCGGGTTCCGGTTCTGGTTTAGGCTTGGGCTTTGGCTCTGGTTTAGGTTCCGGCGTTTTCGGATCGAACGGTTGTAATGTGCTGCCGTCAGGCAAATCCAGAGCAACGATATATAAATATTCTTTCGTGTTGTTCACGATTTCAACGGAGTGTTCTTTGGACGCCAAAGTAGGGCTTTCGTACGTGATTCTCGAAGTGCTGTCATTATTGCCGTATAGTGAGAAATTGTCTGTTTTTACTCCATCAATATAAACATCGATGTCGTTTGAGCCAGTGCTGAAGTAGTAGGAAATGAATCGGAATTGTTCTCCGACGAAATTAAATTTCATCTTCGCGCCGCCCGTTTGCCATACGTTTTTGGTACAGCGCGACACCTCACAGACAGCCCATTGTCCCTCGTATGTTATGTTGAACTCGTCATACAGGAATCTTTTCCAACCGTTCTCGGGATTGCTGGATGCTTGCCCAATATTTGAAGCATATACACTTGAAGAAAATGATAATACAAGAAAGATGGATAATAAAACAGGCAGCAAGTATTTTTTCATAAGATCGATCTCCTCAAATGATTAATATATGGACATATTACTGGGTATTAATAGGGATTGTCTAAACATATGAATCCATTTATTGATAGAAATAGAAATAATTTATAAAAAATATATATTGGGTGGTGGAAAGAGAACGTTTGTCGGAGCATTAAAAATAACTAAGAGGAGTTTAGCGTCGGAGAATGGAAGCGCGATTAATGCAATGGCCAAAAACAGAGACAATGATACGGCGAGAAACCCTTTTTTCTTAGTATCAAATAAACAAGAGCCGTTGAGGAAAGAATCCCACGGCTCTTTTGCAAGAAGTAAATTTAAATTGTTTTTTTGAACTCGAACTTGTATTTCGAATTAGGATCGAAATCGTTCGGCCCAACTGGCATTATTCGATAAAAAGCTTTTTCTCGCGGCTTAACGGTTCCACTATGAAACTCTTGTAAGCCTGGGCCGTTTTGGTTTATATATTGAATCGAGATAATATTGTTATCATAATCCGTTCGAACGTATTGGAGTTGTAAATTCAAACCAAATGGGGGAGTCAACAATACATAGTATTTTTGTTCCCATTGTCCGTAGGAATTATCATAGACATACCAATCTTCGTCAGTCAAGCTTTCGAGAGGTACCCAAGACTGGTAATAAGAACCGTCTGACATGTCGTTAGCTGTTCTCATTGTATCTCCCCAACCATGGAGTGCAAACGACGAACTTGATCCAAAGACCATTAGACAAGCGACCAGCGCGATTGATGCTGATAGTTTCTTTAATCTCTGCATATTTCATGCCTCCCATTATTTCAGAATCTGAATGTAGATCCTAGTAGCGTGTATGAAATACCAAGATGTAAAAGAACTCAGTTTCTGGCTGGCCAACCATGATTGATCTTAACATACATTTTTGTCCGAGTATATAGTATTTATGGATATTATTGGATTATTTTTTTGTGTTGAAATATAGTTGGTTATTCCGGATATTGGTTCCATTTGACAGTTTTGATATAATGATGATACAGATCTTTACAGCAACTGGAGGTGGATGTAGTGGGATGGGTATATTGGCCGGAGCTATTATTGTTTGTTGCAGGCGTAATATTAGTTCTATTTGGTATATATTATTGTATTCGCAAATTGATAAGTATTCCTCGTAGAGTTAAACGATTAGAGGATGTTGTTTATAGAAGTGAGAAGCAAAAGTAACCTGTCATTGTGGCAGGTTACTTTTTTTGAACGATTCACTACATTCATTTTAGCAGGGATCTTCTTGTTAAAGATCGAAATATATTCAAGGAGAGGATTGGGGTTGGGTATTTTCGTATTTTCTCATTCACAATATGTATCATACCTTATGGTGCGTTTTTTAGTTCAATGAACAAAGCATATATGTCAGATTGACAAGGGGAGCTGCTCAATGCCAGTAAACGTAATCATAGGTGATTTATTGAATGCGAAGGAATTGATTATTGGACATCAGGTGAACTGCCAAGGGGTCATGGGCTCTGGGATAGCGAAGGCGCTGCGGGACAAATACAGTATGTTGTATCCAAGCTATAAGCAGTATTGTTCCCAGCATAACAGTCCAGATGAACTGCTGGGCAAGTGTCATATCGTCCAGGAAGGTCCTCGATATATAGCGAATCTGTTCGGTCAAGTAGACTATGGCAGACAAAAGAGTAGAGTATATACGAACTATGAGGCGCTTCGAGCCTCCCTGACTACGTTACAAGAATATGCTGTCCAGAACCAATTATCTGTTGCTCTGCCATATGGTATCGGTTGTGGCTTGGCTAATGGAGATTGGGATGTTGTAAGTGAGATTATTGAACATGTATTCGGTGATTATGATGTTATTCTGTACAAGCTATAACTGTATCGTTTCGATATTTCAATCAATACATCTTCCCACTACATTTCGATGTCAGTACTGATCTCGGAGCTGATTGACAGGTACTGAGGAGATTGTGGCTCGATCAACTCAGGCAGGTGAATGAGGAAGACTACTTCTATCTTATATTTGCCTCTCGGTACCGGCTTGTCTTCGTTATTTTGAAAAGACCATCGTTCCTCATAGCTCATCTTCTCATCCTTGTTCAAGGTTCGTTCGACTACTTCTGCGGTAAAAAGTTTATTCAACGACCAACGGTACACTTCTTTGCCAACTTCATTCTTTACGATAAAGTCGTACGGTTTCGAGCCATAGGAAATGACCAGATCTTCTCCTGCCACATTGTGTATCCCGAATTGCAGTGTTATGTAGTCCTTATGCTGCTCTGTTGAGAGAAACGTTGTAAGCATATGACTCGCCCCTTATCCATCTATATGATAAAAAAACAGAAACAACCTCATTCCTCATAGTGTGAAGTTGCTGCGAAAGATTCCACCCGAGAGTTACTATCCCCGAAGTCGGTTTCGCTTACAAATTCTCTTCCCATCTCTATCCAAACCTAAGTGAGATGTGACAAAGCCGCTGCACCTGACCTCGGTACAACGGCAGGAAATAAGTATTCGACCTCTGCTGCTCCCCCTGTAAACGATTCTACCAATGTTATATCCAAAATGTCTCATAGAATAACATTACAATTAAGCTCGCAAGTACACCAACCACCATCCAACCCCATATGTTTGTGAACAGGCTGTTTTTATACTCGCCCATATACTTCTTGTTGTTCGTTAGAATCATGATAAAGATAAGAACCGGCACCATTAGCATGCCGCCTATTGCTTGTGTGAGTACGGCGATGAAGTTGAACGGCAAATCTGGGATCAAAATAAGCAGTGCAGCTAAAACGAGACTGCCGATATAGACGAGATAGAATTTCGGCGCTTCTTTTATCTTATTGTTTAAGCTATGTTTCCAATTGAATGCTTCTGCAAATGTCCATGAGGAGGATAGGGAGATCGTGATTGCTGCGAGGAAGCCTGCGTTGAATAGGCCGAATCCGAACAGGCTGCTTGCCCATGGGCCGAACAGATCGTGCAGAGCCATAATGATTGTCGACGGATTATCCTCATTCAAGATTTCAGCCTGACCGAATAATGAGGCTCCGATTAGAATACAGCAGATCGCTATGAACACTTGGCACACGCTGCCGATAATGGTGTCAATGCGGGCGAGACGCAGGTCTTTGGCGGTAATTCCTTTGTCAATTATGGCGCTGCCCTGAAAGAAGATCATCCACGGTGCGACAGCATTGCCGATCGTGGCGACAATATACCAAATAAGACTGCCCTGAAGTAATTCAGGAACATTCCAGCTGGCAAATGCGTGACCGATATCGGAAATGCTCGGACGAGTAATGAAGGTGACGACCACAAATACCAAGTTCAATGCGCCAACGCACAGTGCCAGACGTTCCTTCGTCCAATATCCTGTGAAGATCGCAACCGAAATGACCAGCAATAAGCTTAGCAGTGTACTCAGCCATAATGGAATGCCAAGCAGCACTAAGCCTGCGGTCATACCAATGAATTCGGTCATGAGCGTGAACAGATTCTCGAAAAATAGGGAGAATATGTGATAGAATCCCCAGCCCCGCCCGAAGTGCTCGAAAATAAGCTTCGTGAATCCTTTCTGCGTAACCGCACACATGCGAACGGTCAGTTCCTGAACGGTAAAGGTGATTAACGCAAGGCAAGCCACTAAAGGAATAAACAGCCCAATTCCGAAATGAGCCCCTGTAATGACATACTCCAGCACTCCGCCAGCATCATTATCGCCGATCATTGTGAGAAGCCCTGGCCCCATTAAGGCCCAGAATAGTAAAGCGTGGCGTCTAAATCCTTTTTTTCGCTTCGAAATTAAATGTTGAAAGGTGGATAATCCCGTCTCAGCACTTCCTGCATTCTGCTCTTGCTCCTGCATGCCAAGCTCCTCCTCGTTGTGAGATGAGAATATCCTATGAGTCATATTGCAAAAAGTGCATGGGCACCTAAAATTTTGTTGTGATTTTGCAACAGAGAGGCTGGGAACAAGCAGCGTGTTGAGAAATTCTCAACATCAATTCAGTTGGACTAGCACATTTTGATCAACAGGAGAAGTAGAATATAGAAATATTTTACAGGAGGGGGAAAGGTATGAGTACAGGAGCATTTATTCTAATGGTGGTTTCAACAATCGTATCGTATTCACTAGGAATATATGTGTTGAATAAATTTCATGGGAGAAGAAAGTAAAAGTAACTTTGGTGATTCACGTGTTTTTGAAAAAAGAATGAAACAATGCCGAAAATATTCGAATATAATATAAATTCTGTATTTTATAGGTAATATTGTTTAGACAGATTCATGTTTCTTCCCTAAGATGGTTGAGGAAAATAAATCAATGGGGGTAAGAGAGATGAAAGCATCGAAGAAGTACCTGGCATTTTTAGCTTTTATGCTAATTTTGCTGGTGGTACCACAGAAGGGTTATGCAGCAGTGGATTACCGTGGAGGGATATTAGACGGAGCTAGTTTGTATCTCAATTCGAGCGAAAATGTAGGCGGTTCGCTATTTAATGAAGCTACAGATAATAATGAAGAAACAAAAATTGCGATGACAGGCCGTAATGTAGGCGGTGACCGGGATCATATCGTAAAACCGTTTACGGAACCTGTAACCGTTAGTGCAATAAGAGTGAAGGCCAATAAATCCATTAATGTCGGGTTCTACGATAAAAATGGAAGATATATTACGGTCAACGGAAAAACGTTGAATAAAATTTCGGCTGAGGAAGCAGATGGAAGACTGATTCCGATTCCTCAAACTAAAGGTATATATAAGGCTATTTTGTTTAACGATTTAAGTGTGCCCGTAGATATTTACGAGTTCAATCTCTATAACGACAATGGGTATGTGACCGAAGAATCCGAACTGACTGCTAGTGGTGCTGTTAACAGTGTAAACTTGAAATGGGATCCAGTAAAAAATGCGACTGGATATACAATCGAGCGTTCCAAGACGCATGGCGGCCCATATGAGAAGATCGCCACTGCTAGCGTAACAGAGACTACCTACACGGATTTGAACGTTGTGAACGGCACAACGTACTACTACATTGTTACTCCATTCAACAGCTTAGGGAATGGGCCAAGAACGAATGAAGCTTCGGCTACGCCACAGGCTTCAGGAGTGACCCTGGATATTGAGTCTGCGAAGGACAAAGTATTTCTGAATGAGACCTTTACTGTACAAGCCGTATTGAACAATGCAACGAACATTTACGCAGAAGATTTTAACGTGAAATATGATAAAACGCGTTTCCAGCTTGTAAAGGTAGAAGCGGCAGACCGTATGGGGTTATTCCATAATGGAACAGTAGCAGATGATACAGTAAGATTGATCACTGCAAGCTTGGGTAAAGATTATGGTATCAACGGAAAAGGTACATTGGTTCACTTTACGTTCAAAGCAATCGGTCTTGGAAAAGGCAAAATTGACGCAACAAAAGGGAAAATCGCGGATAACGGAACCACTGAGGTTACATTGACCGAAGAAAATTGCGGTGAAAAAGAGATTGAGGTTATTGGTGGGGAGTTAACGAATTTTACACTGAAGCACCTTGGTTTTTTGGGATTTAACTATACAGAGGACAAAAATAAATTGACCGATGAGTTGAAAAACTTGTTGGGCTCCACAGGCAATGTTGCGGATGTCGATCTTGTACAGTTGACGAATGCAATTTTGGCTAACCCGAATTACGATTTCAATTAATAATAGGTTTGCCGCTCCTTATGGGGGCGGCTTTCTTTTTTTTGATTATGAAAATAGAAGAGTTTCAATACCAAAATCGTCTTGAATAATTTGGAAATTGGATCTATAGTAAGTATAACGTCAACATACTAACCGGTCAGTATGTTGAGCGAAAGGAGGATATGCAATGAATTTCGATTATTCCAAGAAGGTTGAATCTTTGCGGAAAACGTTGCTGGAATTCATGAATGATGTGGTGTATCCGCAAGAACGAACGTACGAGGAGCAGCTTAGTCAGGCCGGCAGCAGATGGGAGATTCCTCCGATTATGGAGCAGATGAAGGAGCAGGCTAGGCTGGCTGGTCTCTGGAACCTGTTCCTGCCGGACAGCGAATACGGTGCAGGCCTCAGCAACCTAGAATATGCGCCCCTGTGCGAGATTATGGGACGTTCTCTTATTGGCCCAGAGGTATTCAATTGCTCGGCGCCAGATACGGGCAATATGGAGGTACTAGTGCGGTATGGGACGCGGGAGCAGAAGGAGAAATGGCTTGTTCCTCTGCTTGAAGGGAATATCCGTTCATGCTTTTCGATGACGGAACCGGACGTCGCGTCCTCGGATGCAACGAACATTGAAGCAACCATTGAACGGCAAGGCGGCGAATATGTCGTAACCGGACGCAAATGGTGGTCTTCCGGTGCCGGAGATCCGCGCTGCAAGGTGGCGATTGTGATGGGGAAGACCAATCCGAACGCGTCGGCCTATGAGCAGCAGTCTATGATTCTCGTGCCAATGGATGCTCCCGGTGTAATGGTCAAGCGCATGCTGCCCGTGTTCGGCTACGATCACGCACCGCACGGGCATGCAGAAATTGAGTATGATCGCGTACGAATACCGCTGGATTCCATGCTGTGGGAACCGGGCAAGGGATTTGCCATTGCGCAGGGAAGGCTTGGTCCGGGACGCATCCATCATTGCATGCGCTTAATCGGCGCGGCAGAACGGGCACTCGAAGTGATGTGCAAGCGTGTACGGCAGCGTTCCGCATTCGGCAAGACGCTAGACCGTCAGGGCGTTGTGCAGGATTGGATTGCCACCTCGCGTATTGAGATCGAGCAGGCCCGATTGCTGACGCTTAAGGCGGCTTACATGATGGACACGGTCGGAAATAAAGCGGCGAAAGCGGAAATTGCCATGATTAAAGTTGTCGCTCCCAATATGGCGCTGCAGGTGATTGACCGGGCCATTCAGGCGCTTGGGGCCGCAGGTGTCTGCGAAGACTTCCCGCTTGCCTCGCATTGGGCCAATGCGAGAACGCTGCGCTTGGCGGACGGGCCGGATGAGGTGCACAAGGCGGCCATTGCCAAAATGGAGCTTCGCAAGTACGAAGAGATGAAAGCGATTACGATGTAAATAGGTCAATAAAGAGTAGATGGTACGGAACGAGAGACTATAGCCTTTTCATGAATGGGGGATGGAAGGTGAACGTCAAGCAATTATTTGACTTAACAGGTAAAACGGCGATTGTAACTGGCGGCGGGCGAGGACTCGGCGAGCAAATTGCTCAAGGCTTGGCTGAAGCGGGTGCGAATCTCGTTCTCTGCTCGCGCAGGGTTGACGCATGTCTGGAGACGGCCGCTCGAATCCAACAGGATACAGGCTCCTCATGTCATGCGATGGCTTGTGACGTCAGAAATCCAGACGACGTACGGCGTGTGGTGGAACAGACGGCGGAAAAGTTCGGTCGACTCGACATTTTAGTGAACAACAGCGGGGCCTCTTGGGGCGCGCCAACTGTCGATATGCCGCTCGAAGCTTGGAATAAAGTAATGGACATCAATGCGACAGGTACGTTCTTGATGTCGCAGGCGGCAGGGAAGATCATGATTGAGCAGCGCGGTGGCAAAATCATTAACATCGCTTCTGTGGCAGGACTGGGCGGTTCGGATCCGGCATGGCTGGATGCCATTGGCTACAGCGCGAGCAAGGGCGCGGTCATTGCATTCACGAAGGATCTTGCGGTCAAATGGGGCAAGCACAACATTCATGTCAATGCGATTGCTCCGGGATTTTTTCCGACCAAGATGACCCGCGATGTTCTTCAACACGGAGGCGAACAAATAGTAAGCCTCACCCCGTTGGGGCGGCTCGGATCTGATCGCGATCTGAAGGGGAGCGTCGTATTTTTGGCATCCGAGGCTTCCGATTACATCACCGGTGCGGTGCTGACTGTGGATGGCGGCATGACAGCCATGTAACTGTCCCTGAATCGCGATCCATGGCAGGTGTTTCGTCCTTTTTATCCAGTAAAGCTATTTTGAAAGAATGAAGGAGGTCTGCATACCATGACGTCCAGGCAAGAGACATTACAGCAGGATACGATTCCCGTTCGCAAGGGCGAGGAGTTGAATGTTGCTGCGCTAGAAGAGCATTTACGCGAGCATCTCGATATTCCGGAAGCCCCATTGGAAGTGGAGCAGTTCGGGGCGGGACATTCCAATTTAACATACGCGATACGGAGCGGAGATTGGCAGGCAGTAGTGCGCCGTCCTCCACTAGGGCCAGTCGCTCCTAAAGCACACGATATGCAGCGCGAATATACGATCCTTTCAAGACTGCATCCATTTTTTTCGCTTGCACCTCGTCCGTATTTGTACTGCGGCGACACCTCAATCATTGGCAGTCCTTTCTTCGTGATGGAGCGCCGGAACGGAATCGTGTTGGATCGAAGCTTTCCATCGGAGGTGGAATATACGCCTCAACTGGGCAGGGATATTTCCGAGACGATGGTCTCGACATTGGCCAGGCTGCATGAAGTTCCTTATCGTGAAACGAATCTAAGGGCGATTAGCCAGCCAGACGGCTTTATGCGTCGGCAAGTGCATGGCTGGATAGAACGTTATGAGCGAGCCAAAACGGATGAGATCCCAGGAGAAGAGAAACTCAAAAAATGGCTGGCTGATTTCTTGCCGAATTCGCAGACACCGACTGTCATCCATTACGATTATAAGCTGAACAATATCATGTTCGCAGGCGACAATCTTACAGAGATCGTCGGCGTATTTGACTGGGAGATGGCTACGGTGGGCGATCCAATGGCCGATGTCGGAGCAGCGCTCAGCTACTGGTTCGAACCGAATGATCCGTCGGAACTGCTGCACGGCTTGGGGCATGTCCCGCTTACGGTTCGCTCGGGCTTCATGTCGCGTGCCGAATTCCTAGAGGCATATGCGTCAAAAAGCGGGCGAGATGTATCGGAGGCCCATTACTATTTGACCTTCGCTTACTTCAAGCTGGCGGTCATCTGTCAGCAAATTTACTACCGTTGGAAAAAAGGGCAGACGAGCGATGAGCGCTTCGGCCGTTTCAACGATACCGTACAGACGCTGATTGCACACGCTTGGCAGCAAGCAGAACGTGGCAAGCTGTAAACTAGATTACGATTATTGCGCAAGATAGAGTTGCGGTTCATCACAATAGGGAGGTTCTTTGAAATATGGGCAATGAGCATTTACTTGTACAAAAGATAGGGCATGTTCTGTCGTTGAAGCTGAATCGTCCAGAGAAGCTGAATGCGTTCAGTCCTTCGATGATTCGGGGGATTATCGATGCGCTGGAGGAGGCGCAGAGAAATACTGACATTCGAGTTATCTGTTTGTCGGGGGCAGGACGCGCCTTCAGTGCAGGCGGAGACGTGACGACAATGAGCGGCGCAAAGCCGAATAACGTCTATGATCATATTGGAATGATGAATGAACTGGTTCATTCCATTAAAGAAATCGAGAAGCCCGTGATGGCGGTCGTGCATGGATTCGCGGCAGGGGCAGGCTTCAATCTCGCGTTAGCTTGCGATTTGATTGTTGCAGCCACTGATGCCAAATTTGCGATGAGCTTTGCCCAAGTCGGTCTCATCTCCGATGGAGGGGGATTGTTCTTCTTGCCGCGCCTCATTGGCATACATCGAGCTAAGGAATTGCTATTTAATGCCGAGCCGATCGATGCGGAATATGCCCACCGCTTAGGTATCGTAAATAAGCTGTATCCTTTGGAGCAATTGGAATCCGGTGCGCTGGAATACGCATCCCGCTTGGCGAAGGGTCCCATTAAGGCGTATGGGATGCTTAAGAAAATCGCCGACCGGTCGTTGACTTCCTCGTTGGATGACATATTAGAACGGGAGAGAGTTACGCAAGCCATGATGGTCACGACCGAGGATCACCTGGAAGGTGTCCGGGCGTTCGTCGAGAAGAGACAGCCTTCTTTCAACGGTCTGTAGCACTTGTCGGTTTTATTTGTTCTGAATGACAAAATGGTTAGCAATGAGGAGGCGATTTCTGATGACGCAATCCCATTATGCGCACTGGCCCGCGCGAATGCCTGTTTCCATTTCAGTTCCGGACACGACGCTTACTGACAACTTGGAGGTTTCTGCCCGCCGTTATCCGGATAAGACGGCAATCATTTATTATAACAATTTTATTTCCTATCGAACCTTATGGAAAGAAGTCAATTTGATGGCTGCTTATTTGCTCCATCTCGGTATAGAGCAAGGCGATCGCGTGCTGTTATATATGCAGAATAGTCCTCAGTATATTATCTCTTATTACGCGATTATGCGATCCGGCGCTATCGTTGTACCTATCAATCCTATGAATCTCACCGAAGAGCTCTCCTACCTTATTGAAGACAGCAATGCAAGAGTCGGCTTTGTGAGCCAAGAGCTGTACTCACGTATCGAACCGTTGTTATCAGATCGTTCCCTCGAACGCATCATTGTTGCTACCTATTCGGATTACTGCTGCAATGTGGGTGAAGAAGTGCCTGACATCGTCAGGGCATCACGTCTTGAATCGATATCCCCACAAGCTGTGTCCTGGACGGAGGCCATGAAAGTAGCGACTGTTCATCGGGGCTCCTTCCCGACGACGAAGGGGAGTGATCTGGCAGTTCTCCCGTATACATCGGGCACGACCGGCAAGCCCAAGGGTTGTATGCACACCCATAAATCCGTACAAGCGAACGTGATTTCATCTGCCTACTGGGGGGGATTGACACCGGAGGCAAGGGGATTGGCGACACTTCCCTTCTTCCATGTCATCGGAATGATTCATGGCATGCACGCTCCCATTTTTGTCGGTGCAGCCATGGTCATCATGACGCGTTGGGATCGCAGCACGGCCGCCCTGTTAATGGAACGCCACAAATGTACGTATTGGACAGGAATCAGCACGATGATTATTGACTTTTTAGCCAACCCTGAACTATCTCAGTATGATTTGAGCTCGCTTGTGCTGATTAACGGTGGCGGAACTGGGCTGCCGGAGGTCGTGGGCGAGAAGCTCTACCAGGTTACGGGACTGCGATTCGTAGAAGGATATGGATTATCCGAAACGATGGCGCAGACGCACTGCAATCCGCTTGATCGTCCGAAGCTGCAATGTCTTGGCATTCCAGCCTTTGGCGTAGACTCGCGGGTCATTGACCCGATGACACTTGAAATAAAAGGGCCGGGGGAAGAAGGAGAAATTATTATAGACGGACCGCAGTTATTTCAAGGCTACTGGAATGATTCAGAGGCTACGCGGGCCGCTTTTGTAATGGTGGAAGGCAAATCATTCTTCCGCACGGGAGACATTGGGCGTTACGACGAAGATGGATACTTCTTCATCGTCGATCGAATGAAGCGTATGATTAACGCCTCGGGATTCAAAGTATGGCCGACGGAAGTAGAATCGATTCTATATCGGCATCCGGCGATTCAAGAGGTATGCGTCATTGGCATTCCGGATGAGCGCAAGGGAGAGGAAATCAAGGCTTACATCGTCCTGCGCGAAGGGGAGCGCGGCAACGTGTCGGAAGGCGACATGATAAGCTGGGCGCAGGAGCACATGGCAGCTTATAAATACCCGCGCATTATCGAATTTGTTGCTTCGCTTCCGGTTACTGGCAGCGGCAAAATTTTGTGGCGCAAATTGCAGGACGAGGCATGGAAGAAAGCCGGGGAAAAATCGAGCTCCAGATAGAAGAATCGTATCAACGATTTGAAATGTAAAATATCCACTTGTTCCCTTTACATGTCTCTATTGTTCAAGCTAACATAGAAACATATTATTCGACATGAGGGGAGAATCACGCTTGGAGCTGTCCATGAAGGATAAAATCATCAGACACAGTATTGTGCTGTTCGAATCGAAAGGGTTCAGCGAAACCTCGATTCAAGATATTGTCGACACGCTCGGCGTGACAAAGGGCACCTTTTATTATTATTTTACGAGCAAAGAACAGCTGTTAACGCATATTCATCTGCAATATATTGACTATTTACTAGCAGAACAGCAGACCATTTTTGAACGCCCGGATAGATCGTGTCAGGAAAAGCTGGCTGGCGTAATCAACATGATGATTCGGGAAATCGCGGAAAAGGGTGCCAGCGCACGGATATTTTTTCGCGAGCTTATTCATATATCGGGCGAGGATCTGAATGTAATCAAGGGGAAGCGGGATCAGTTCCGGTTCAATTTACAATCCGTCATCGAGCAGGGAATGGAGAACGGAGAATTCCGCAATGATATCCCGGCGGATATGATGACATTCGGTATCCTTGGTGCCTGTAACTGGTGTTACACTTGGTTCAATCCGGAAGGCGCCGTATCCGATGTCGAGGTTGCTTCGATCTATACGAAGATGTTTTTGAATGGTATGAATAAGCAATAGCACGTATTCTTAATTGACAATACGCTTCAGGCTGTGGAGGTTCGTGAATCACGGCAATTTCATCGTATTTATTGGCCACTATAGAGACGAGACCTCCGTCCCTGGCAAGGAGCAGACCAAGCAATCGGTGGTCTGCTTTTTGCGTGTGCAAGACAATCATCGCGTAATCGCATGTTTCGTACATCCAACTGTTTCGAAAGGTTCTACCTGGAATCGTTCATTTCCTTGTTTCCTGCTGGAACTTTAATAGATGATGATCCAGCTCTTGGCTTAAGACAATTACCTTCTCATCGGTAAGGCTTTTTCTCTCTGTTGCCACTTTAAGCAATTGCTGGCGAATTCGCTCGATTTTATCTTTCAAATCTTTTTTTTGCTGATCATCAGAATTAGACGGGGCAATAGCCACTCACCCTCTCTACTTTGATAAATGTTTCTGGCTCATTCTGACTCCTATTATGGAAAATATACCACATCAACTTTTTTTTGAATCTAAAACTTGCTGAATGTGTTCCATTGGCATGATAAATGTAATTATCGTGTTGAGGGTATTTATCCTAAGGAAATATAAGTTGGGAGATATTATGATGTTTATCGGAGATTTGGGAGAGTTTGTGAAGGGTTTTTCTATAAAATGGGACAAAAGTACAAGCTCCAATCCGCATCGCGAGATAACCAAATCGAGGTAAATGAGTTATTGCAGATCCGAATTATAGATAAAAGAAGTAACCTATGATAACATGATACAATGCGGATCAAGATAGGATAGGCATGGCATCCAGTAACTTGTGTCCGCATGTTTTGCAAGTAGCGGGAATGATTAATGACGCACAAGAGGCATAGGTGATGAATGATGGTATCTATTAAAGATGTGGCAAAGCGTGCAAACGTGTCCGTAACCGTCGTATCCAAGGCATTAAACGGATATACAGACGTAAGCGAACAAACGCGGAAAAAGGTGCTGCGGGTTGCAGAAGAGTTGAAGTATTCGCCCAATATGCTCGCCAAAAATTTAAAGCAAAAGGTCGCGAAGTCGATCGCGCTCATTATCTCCAACTTCGATCGTACCGATGGGAGAGACGGGTTGCTGGTGCAGATTATGAGCGGTGCGTTCGAGGCTGCTACCACGAACAAATATGAAATCGTGATATATACGAGCAGCTTGTCGGAGCAACAGGACAAATCGTATTGGCAGTTTTGCAAGGAGCATAAAATTTCTGGCGCTATTATCGCCGGCTTAAAAACGACCGATCCATATTTCCAGGAAATTATTAAAAGTGATTTCCCATGCGTCGTTATCGATACGATGCTGACAGGCCCTCATACGGGATCTGTATCGACGGATAATGTACTGGCTGCCAAGACCGCCATCGAGTATTTAATTGAACGTGGGCATAGATCGATTGCGATGCTGAACGGCCATGAATTTGCTGTAGTCAGCAAGCAGCGGCTCGAAGGCTATCAACAAGCGCTTGCGGAGAATGGGATAGAAGTCGATCCGAATCTGGTCATCAACGCCGACTTTTCCGAGGAGATCGCATATGAGGTGACGGAACGATTGCTGCAGGAGCAACCGCATGTTACGGCTGTGTTTGCTGCCAGCGATTTGATGGCGATTGGCTTTATGAGACGTTGCCGCGAGCTTGGTGTACGCATTCCGGATGACGTATCCGTCATAGGGTTTGATGATATTGTCCTTTCCAGCTATATGACGCCCCAATTATCGACAGTGAGACAAAATTTCCATAGTATTTCCTATCAAGCGTTCGAACAACTTATCGATATTTTGGAGAATAATTGTCCGGGAACCCACATCAATACTCCATTCCGCATTATTGACAGAGAAACGATCAAGGTGATACAATGACCCTGAAAACGTTTTCTGGCAAGTTTTTTTATTTTTAATCATTTCGAAATCGTTTTCGATTTTTTTATCTCTGTTTCGAAAACGATTTCGGTAAAACGAAAGGCTGGGAATCTGCCATGCTTAATTACAACGCAATTTTACCGGATGTAGGCGAGAACTGGGCTTTCATGGAGGAAAAATTCGATCCGCTCCGTCTCGGCAAATGCGAATCCATCATGTCACTGGGGAATGGGTACATGGGGCTTCGAGCTGTTACCGAGGAGCCTTATTTGGGGGAGACGCGCAACTTGTTCGTCAACGGAACCTTCAACAAGTTCGATGAACGGGAAGTTTCCGAGCTGCCTAATGCGGCGGATGTGACGCGGCTTGATATGTGCATTGACGGCCGCAGATTTTCCTTAGAAACCGGAAAGGTGGAGGACTACTCGCGCACACTCAATCTTCGCCATGCAGAGCTCGTGCGAACCTTCATATGGGAGAATGACGAGGGCAAGAGGATGCGATTTACATTCCGCCGCTTCGTATCGCTCGATCAGCTGCACCTGATCGGCATGAAGGCGGAAGTTACACCGCTGAACGAAGCGGTGCGTTTGCAAGTGACTTCAGGCATCAATGCGCAGCTGACCAATACGGGAAGCCAGCATTTTCATGAGGGAGAGAAGCGGATTTTCGATAAGCAATACATTCAATTATTGCAGACGACGACGCAATCTCAGATTGATTTCGTCCTGCATGCCAGTCATCGCTTCAAGTTAAATGGAGAGGCATTGGATCTGGTTCCTAAGATGGACATTCATCGCCGCAAGGCAGCGTTGAGCTATGAGATAGATATTCCTGCGGGATCAACGCTAACGCTGGAGAAACTAAGCACGATCTATACGAGCCGGGATAGCGAGTTCACTAAGAATGATGGACTAGCAACTTTGAAAGCGGTTGCGCTCGGTCGAATAAAGCTCGCGGACGCGCAAGGATACGATGCTTTGTTCGAACAGCATAAACGGGAATGGGCAAAGGTATGGGAGAAATACGATATCCACATTGATTCCGATCAATCGTTCGATGTGCTGGCACTGAGGTTTGCCATTTATCATCTCGTCGCGATGACTCCAGCTCATGATCACCGTATGGGGATCGGCGCCAAAGGTCTCAGCGGTGAAGGGTATAAGGGTCATTCATTCTGGGATACAGAGATTTTCATCCTTCCGTTCTACATATACAGTAGTCCAGATATTGCTCGTTCTTTGCTTGAATATCGTTATCTCGGTTTGGAGGGAGCACGCCGCAAAGCGAAGGAGAACGGCTTCGAAGGCGCCATGTATCCATGGGAGCAAGCTTGGCCATCCGATGGCGAGGTTACGCCGGTATGGGGGGATGTCGATGTCGTGACCGGCTTGCAGACGAAGATATGGTCAGGATTCATCGAACAGCATATTACTTCCGACATTACCTATGCCGTCTGGCATTATTATCAGGCGACAGGCGATCAGGATTTTATGGATCGCTTCGGATACGAGATGATTTTCGACACGGCCGTATTTTGGGCGAGCCGCCTGGAATGGGACGACAACAAAGGGCGCTATCACATTAACGAAGTCATTGGGCCAGACGAGTACAAGGAGCATGTAAACAATAATGCGTTTACCAATTACATGGCTCATTTCAATATGGAGCTCGCCATTCAGTATTATGATGTGCTTCAAGCGAAGCAGCCAAGATTACTGCAGCAGCTTGACGACAAGCTGGGATTGCAGGCCGCCTATGCCAATTGGATCAGCAAAATCGATAACATTTATCTGCCACAGCCGAATGCGGAGCAAATCGTACCACAGGATGATACCTATTTGAGCAAATCGCAGATCGACTTGAGCAAATATAAGCGGCAGGAAAAGGTTGGCAGCATATTTCTGGACTACAGCTTGGATCAAATCAACCAGCTCCAGGTATCGAAGCAGGCTGATATTATGATGCTGTTCTTCTTGCTGGAAAATAAGTTTTCTCCGGAAGTGAAGAAGGCCAATTACGAGTATTACGAGCCGAAGACACTTCATGACTCTTCACTGTCGCTATCCACGCATAGCATTTTGGCAGGAGATTTCGGCGACGAGGAGTTGGCATACAGCCTGTTCAGGAAGGCAACGGAGATTGATTTAGGGCCGAATATGATTTCTTCAGATGCAGGCATTCATTCGGCCTCGATCGGAGGAATCTGGAAGTGTGTTGTAATGGGTTTTGCCGGATTGCGGATGCTGGACGGCAAGCTCCACTTGAATCCTAGTCTGCCCAAAGCGTGGAGCAGGCTGGAATTCCCTATCTATTGGCATGGCAGTAGGCTATTGATCCAAATCACACGAGATGCGGTTCGAATCAAGTCTTCCGGAGCTGAGGAGATTGCCCTGACGATTTGTGGGAGGGAAATTCTTATCACGCGTGAGCTAAATGTATCTCTACATTCCGATATTGCCGATATTGGGGCAGGCTCCATATAAGGTGTTATTTCTATTGTTCTCGAATTAACGAATCATAGCCTTACGAGGCTGCTGATAATGAAGCTGATCCATGCATGAACACGCAGTGCACATCTAAAGGGAGGGTTATGAAATGAAAAAATGGGCTTGTCTATTGGTTGTGACGATGATGGTTCCGCTGATTTTGTCTGCTTGTGGCAGTGGAAAGACAGATGGCTCGGCCAAGGGAGACGAATCCAAGGAAGTCGTTGAGCTGAAGTTTACGGCATGGGGAGACGTGAACAGCGGTCAGTCCGAGGTGAAACTGGCTGAGGAATTCAACAAAACGCACGACAATATTAAGGTGAAGTTCGAACCCGTCCCCGGTGATGGGTACGGCACGAAGCTGACGACTTCTCTGGCAGCGGGTAATGCGCCGGACGTATTCCTGATCGGCGAGGGAGACTTCTACAAATATGTTGATAAGGGCGTAATTGAGCCGTTGGATAGTTATCTGGCAGAGGATAAATCCTTTGATACAGGCTTATTCCAGCAGGATCTGCTGAATATGGGCCGTATTCACGACAAGCTGTATTATTTGCCCAAAGATTTCAACCCGCTGTCCTTATGGTACAACAAAGCGATGTTCGATGAAGCGAAGATGGAATATCCAAATGAGAACTGGACATGGGATGACCTGATGGACACAGCACAGAAGCTGACCGTGAAGGACGGAAGCGGCAAATACGTAAAATTCGGCTTTAACGCAACGAAGTGGGAATATCCAATATACACCTATCTGTGGTCCAATGGCGCAGACATCAGCAATGAGGACGGGACAAAAGCCGAAGGCTACATGAACAGCGATAAGACGATTGCTGTGCTTGAAAAATACATCGCCATGTCCAAAGGGGCTAACAAAGTGTCGCCGACACCTCAAGATGCAGAAACGCTGGGCGGAGACAGCTCGATGTTCATGACGAACAAACTGGCGATGATGGTAACAGGCCGCTGGGTGAAGTCGGATTTGGACAAATCGGATGTGAATTATGGAACGGCGCTTATTCCGAAGGGGGAAGGCGGCAACCGCGCCGGTATCATTGCGGCAGCGGGCTGGGCGATGAACGCGAACGGGAAGCATAAGAAGGAAGCTTATGAATTCATGAAATGGCTTTCTGGCACGGAGGCCCAAAAATTGCGTTCGGAAAATGGATTCGTGCTTCCAGCAACCGTCAAGGAACTAGAGGAAGTAAAAAGCAAGGAAATTGCAGACAAACCGGTTATTGAAATGATGCAGTATGCGAAAAAGCCGGTTACGCTCATATCCGGCAATGGACCGATCTTCGTTGAAGAGTTCGGCAAAGCGTTAGAGAAAATTTTGCTGGATCGATCCTCCATCAAGGATGCCTTGGATGAAGCCGCAAAAGCGATTGACAGCAAGATCAAGTAAATTGGGGTATGGTGGAGCCGACTCGCTCTGCTCCACCCTCCATTCTTCAAGGAGGTTCCTATGGGCAAATTTCGTTCGGAAAAAACCGGATATTGGTTTATCCTTCCGTGGTTTCTGGGACTGCTGTTGTTCACGATCGGGCCGATGATTTTCTCGTTCGTGCTTTCCTTCAGCAAATGGGACATTATTACGGGAATTGATTCGATTCAGTTTGTAGGCTTTGAGAATTTTATTCAAATCTTTCAGGATGAGCTGTTTTACCAGTCATTGAAGGTCACCTTCATCTTCGCGCTCGTATCCGTACCGCTGTATCAAATGATTGCGCTGTTTGCGGCAATGCTGCTTAATATGCGCAGCCGCGGCATGAAATTCTTTCGCTTAATCTTCTTTATGCCCTCTGTCATTCCGGCGGTGGCCGTGTCCATGATGTGGATTATGATATTGAATCCGGAATACGGCATTCTGAACAAAGCGCTCGCTTGGTTCGGAATCCAGGGCCCTGCTTGGCTGCAAGATCCGTCTTACGCACTCGGTGCGTTAATCGTGATGGGAATATGGGGCATAGGCAATACGATCATTATTTACCTGTCAGGACTGCAAGGCGTACCTGAAGAGTTGTATGAAGCCGCGCAGTTGGATGGAGCCGGCATGCTGCGCCGTTTCATAAACGTAACCGTTCCAATGATTTCTCCTACCATTTTCTTCAATCTCATTATGGGGATCATCGGTGGCTTCCAATATTTCACGCAAGCGTTCGTCATGACCAACGGCGGACCGTTGAACTCCACACTGTTCTATAACTTGTATTTGTATAATAAAGCATTTTTGACCTACGAAATGGGATATGCATCGGCGCTATCCTGGATTTTGTTCGCCATTATCTTGATTTTAACGCTGCTTGTCATTCGCAGTTCCTCCATGTGGGTGTATTACAACGGCGATGACGACAGAGATTGAGAGGTGTCCATCAATGAGTACAAGTGCGATCAACACGAGGAAGCTGGCTAATGTTCTATCACTTGTTCTATTAACGGCAGGCTCGCTTATTATTTTGGTGCCGTTATTATGGACGATTTCGACCTCATTGAAATCGCCCGGTGAAGTATTTGGTGACCAATTCTTTCCGAATATTTGGAAATGGGATAACTATGCAAAAGCAGTAACCGCAATACCGTTCTTCACGTTTTTGGCGAATACACTGATCATCTTGATACCGGTCTTAATCGGTACCGTATTCTCTGCCGCACTGTGTGCATATGGCTTTGCGAGATTCAAGTTCAGAGGCAAGCGCATTCTATTTCTCGTTCTGCTGGCGACAATGATGCTGCCTGGCCAGGTGACGATGATACCGATGTTCATTATGTTCAAAGAGATCGGATGGGTCGATACGTTCCTGCCGCTTATCATTCCGTCCTTTTTTGGGGGCGGGGCCTTTAATATTTTCTTGATCCGGCAATTTATGCGTGGAATACCGAAGGATTTGGATGAGGCTGCGTTCGTGGACGGGGCGACTCGATGGACGATTTTCACGAAGGTCATGCTGCCGCTGAGCAAGCCTCCGCTCATTGCCGTGGCGATTTTTACATTCATGGGCGTGTGGAATGATTTCCAGGGTCCGCTGATTTATTTGAATACGACGGATAAATATACGCTTGCGTTAGGATTGTCGATGTTTAAAGGTCTATACAATGTCGAATGGAACATGCTGATGGCGGCCACCATTCTCATTATGCTCCCTGCGCTCATCGTATTTTTTGCGGCACAAAAATACTTTATCGAAGGGATATCCATTTCGTCAGCTATGAAAGGGTAATACGGGATGGGCAACGGTGACGGAGATGCTTCAATTTAGTGAGCTGGGAATCAAGTGAAATCACATCGATAAGGGAGAGGGCACTATGGCGAGCAAGATAAGCAGACACCCCTTCAACGTGTACTTGAATGCGGGGGAGTACGTTAAAGTAAACGGTACACAGGACGGTTATTTCCCTGATTTTGGGCATCATGTTGCGAATGAAATGGGCGGAGTATGGCTGCACCCGGTTAAGCTGCTGGACGGCTTCTGGCTAAAAGTTACGGATACCGAGCGGCATATTTCCGTATGGTCGAAATCAGATTCTTTTGAAAATTTGCCATGGGGAAGCCGGTTCGGATACGACCATGGCTTGGGACATATACCGGTAGAAATCACGCGAACACAGTTCGCGCCGGAGCTGGAAAAAGGATTCGTCGTTCATTATGAAATCCATAATTATGCGGATTGTAATACGCACTTGAGCTTGGAACTGCTCGCACGGACGGATCTTCGTCCCGTGTGGTTCTCGGAGGAAATTGGCATACAGGACGGAGAGGAGGATACGGCCCAAATCTTGACGCCTCGCACGGTGCTGGCAAAGGATTGTGACCATGAATGGTATGTGCTGGTCGGTACCGATCTTCCCGGGGATCAAGTGGAAACAGGCCGGCATTTATTCGGACCTGAGTTCACGAGCGGGAAAGGGACGGGGATTACATATGCCGCTGATGTCACTTTGGCTGCCGGCGAACGATTGTCTTTTCACGTTGTAATCGCCGGTTCTTATATGTCCCGTGAGGAATGCGAGCAAACGTATCGGACACTATCGACTTCTCATTCTGATTTGCTGAAGGAGAAGCAGGCTCTGTATGAACAAATTGCACAGCGCGCCGAACTGGAGATCGAAGGGGAGAGCACGCTTAATGAAGTGTTTGCGTGGGTGAAGTGGAATAACCAGTGGCTTGTTCAAACTGTGGACGGGATCGGCAGAGGATTGACTGCCGGGTCTCCGCACTATCCGTGGTGGTTCGGCTGTGACAATACGTATGCGCTGCAGGGCGTACTGGCGATCGGTGATCAGCAGCTCGTGCGGGACACGATGGGGCTGTTGCGGAAGAAGTCGAAGGAAGTGAACGGCAACGGCCGCATTGTGCATGAGATTACGACGATGGGCGTCGTCTCTAATCCGGGAAATACGCAGGAAACCGCGCATTTCATCGCTTTTGTCTGGGAAATGTTTTGCTGGATTGGCGATGTGGAGCTGCTGCGCGAATACTATCCGGATTGTGTGCACGGCTTACAGTGGCTGCTTGAAGAGATGGATCCAGATGCAGACCTGCTGCCTTCCGGTTATGGAATTATTGAAATCGCCGGCTTGAATATGGAGCTGATCGATTCGGCGGTGTACACCGTGAAGGCTGTGGAAGCTTTGATGCACATGAGCGCAGTGCTGGAAGAACGCGAGAACCACGAGCGGTACAACATGCTGTATGAACGCATCCGTGAAGCTGTAGAAGCGCTGTATTGGTGCGAAGAGGAATCGCTGTATGCGGACGCAGTGGCGGCGAAGAAAGATATCGCTCCAAAGGCTGGCGTCATGGCAGCACTGGCTGAGAAGCATGGGATTGCTGACTATCGCGAGTATATCGAAGATTTGCTCGCCCGCCAGTCTGATGAGGAGCAAGAGCGCGGCTGGCTGCTCAACAAGAACTGGGTTATCGTAACGCCGATGGAAGCGGGAATTGCCCAGGCTGATCGTGCGCAGCGAGCGCTGGCAAGTATGCGGAACGAGGAGTTCATCGGCGAGTATGGCACTTATCTGGCTGCTCTGTATAAGCAGGGCATGATGACGATCTCGACGGGAGCGCATGCTGTAGCCGAGGCTACCTATGGCAATGCTGATGCGGCCTTGGATTTGTTGAACCGGATGCTGCGCTCCTACTCCATGGTGCTGCCGGGCTCCATGAGTGAAATGTCGCCTGATTATGGCTGCGCGGTTCAAGCGTGGACGACTTATGCGCTGGCTGTTCCCGTCATCCGCCATTTCTTCGGCATAAAACCGGAAGCTTATCGCAGCCATGTTCGGCTGGAACCGGTTATTCCGACCGCTTGGGCGGGGAAGCGAATGCGGCTGCAGCAGGTTCGAATCGGGAAGGCGCTGTTCGACATATCGTTGACGATGTCCGCCGCTTCCAAGCTGCATGTTGAGATTGACAATCCCGATGCATGGAGCTTCGCAATCTTGTGGAATGGACAAACCGTAGAGAGCAGCGAGAAGCACATTCATTTGCAGATATAAGGGCATATCTGTTTGCTTGAAGATAGGAAATGTGAAATAAGCAATGAGCAATGGAAATGGGGACGATGGAACGCAAGGACAATCATGAACTGCATACATATGAGGGGGAGAATCGGATGAAGGTGGAAGCTGTCTTATTTGATCTGGATGGCGTCATTACTGATACTGCGGAATATCACTTTATGGCTTGGAAGCAGCTGGCAGCCGATTTGAATATTGAGATCGACCGCGAGTTCAACGAGCAGCTCAAGGGTGTAAGCCGTATGGAATCCCTTGAGCGCATATTGCGCCATGGAGGATGCGAGCATAACTTTACGGATGCGGACAAAATCGGGCTTGCGACGAAGAAAAACAAGCAATATGTGGAGCTGCTCAAGCGGGTAACGCCGCAGGATGTGTTTCCAGGAATTCGCGAATTGCTGCTGGAGCTGCAGGATAACGGTGTGCATGCGGTCGTTGCTTCGGCAAGCAAAAATGCGCCGCAAATTTTGCAATCCTTAGAGTTGACCTCGTTGTTCGATTATATTGTCAATCCGGACGAAGTTGCACAAGGCAAGCCGGCGCCTGATATATTCCTGCGCGGTGCTGAAGCCGTAGGCGTGCCAACAGACCATTGTATCGGAATCGAAGATGCGCAGGCTGGCATTGCCGCGATTAAATCTGCCCATATGGCGGCGGTCGGCATCGGCAACGAGAACCTGCTGAAGGCCTCGGGGGCGGATGTCGTACTGCCGACGACGGAGGCACTGACGCTCTCTTTCCTGCAATCGGTAGGCAAAGCGGAAGCAGCAAATCAATAAGGAGCCGATCATCAATCGGCTTCTTTGCTTTGTACGCCCAGCATGGGTGTCATCTATACGGTGAAAGTCCGGAATGGGGGCTGGCAAGCGCCTACCATTAG
>NZ_MAIS01000210.1:0-1900 GCF_001680695.1 Paenibacillus sp. KS1
GATCCAAAACCAGATCCAAAACCAGATCCAGGGCTGCCTAGTGTTACAGGCGTGACGTATACGACCTCTCTGGAAAATTATCTGATGACGGGAGTGGCTCAAGTCGCAACGCTACCAATAATGAATGATGCAGCATCAGCTGGAATGCTTCAAGCTACGTTTACGGATGGTACATCTCCTGTGGCTGTTAATGTTGTACTGAACGGAACAGAGACTGCGACTCATATAGCTACAGAAATTGCTGCGGCATTTGGTTCTGCAATTAAAGGATGGAATGTAACAGCCAGCGGTGCGAATGTAATCTTTACAGCTGATGCCCCTGCAGCGAACAATGCGAGTGTTACAGCTAATGTGGAAGGTATAGAAACAGGCATCGGTATGCTTACGAGTAAGATTACGACACCGGGCGTTGAATCGATTTCAGGCACTGCTCAAGTAGCGACATTATCTATATCTAATGGCGCTAAAGCACAGGGATCATTATATGCGGAATTCACTGATGGAACACAGCCTGTTCGTATACAAATCTACTTAAAAGGATTCGAAACTGCCGATGAGGTGGCTGCCAATATCGCCGGAGCTTTCGGTAACTCTATTCCGGGGTGGAACGTATCAGTAAACGGTTCGGACGTCCTCTTTATCGCTCAAGTACCGGCAGCGAATAATGACAACGTTGTCGTACATATTTTTGAGGCTTCGGGGACAGGGGCTCCAACAAGTACAATCACGATACCAGGTGATGTTCATGTAAAATTAGCACAGGTTGTGACATTGCAATTGCGTAAATTCTTATCCAGCGGTGGCCCGATTGGCGTTACATTTACGGACGGTATTTCCACAAAAACTGTATATTTAACAATGCTCGGTGATCCGGAAACAGGCGATGAATTAGCATCTAAAATTGCTGCGGCTTTCGGTAACTCTATTCCAGGCTGGAACGTAACCACAGATCATACGAGAGTACTATTCAAAGCCTATGCTCCGGCCGAGAATAACCCAAAGGCATTTGCGAGACTATCGGGATTAGATTCTGGAGTAGGAATGCCGGATAGCACGATTACTACCTTAGGCAATCCTGCTGCTTCTGCAGGTGCCGCACAAGTTGCAACAATAGCAATTCCTAACGGAGCAACGGCTCCCGGTTCGATTCATGCAGAATTTACAGATGGGTTAAACCCTGTTGCCGTAAATGTACCCGTAGCAGGCACAGAAACAGCTGATGAGCTAGCGATGAAAATTGCTACGGCATTTGGTTCTTCAGTCATCGGGTGGGATGTTGCCGCTATTGGCTCAAACGTCCAATTTACGGCCCTAGCACCTGCTGCAAATAATGATCTTGTTGTCGCAAAAGTAGAAGAGATGCCAACAGGAATGGGACAAATGAATAGTACAATCACCTCAGAAGGGGTTGCTGCCTCTGTAGGCGGTACAAAAACTGCAACATTAACAATTACCGAAGGCGCAAAAAAAGCAGGAACACTCTTAATTACATTCACGAATGGAACGGCATCCGTTCCTGTTCATGTCACACTCACAGGAACCGAGACACCTGCTGAAGTAGCGACCAAAATTGCACAAGCATTTGGGAATTCAGTTTCAGGCTGGGACGTAGCAGCAAATGATAAAAATGTACATTTTACAGCCAACATCCCTACTGCAATCGATACAAATGTCAGCATCACGATCCAAGAATAGCTGTTAGTTAATAATTGTAAACCTAATTGCCATCGCAGGAATATATCCGTACTAGGAGGTTCCCGCGATGGCATAACTGAAACCCTTGAAACTAAGGGTTTTTATTTTGCTTACTTCCCCTATTCTCTCGCCCTTATCGAATGAAAAAACCATTAATCATCAGGTCGAGGGTTCAAACCCCTCAGAACCCACCAATTATGTGATC
>NZ_MAIS01000083.1:0-29095 GCF_001680695.1 Paenibacillus sp. KS1
CTTCGTGATCAAAAGCGGACTTTTTGAACATCCTCTAATAGGGAAAGCATTTGTCGGTATCCTTTTGTGCTTGGTCTATTGACTCGCTCGGTATGCGAAGGTACAATATATCGTAAATGTTATTGTTTATTTTTATAAAGATCTGATTGAAAGACTATGAACAGGATTAGTAAGCGATTGGCCCCTTACAGAGAGCAGAGCGACACGGTGCAACGCCTGCAGGATTGTCCCGCGCTGAAGTCACCTGGGAGTTGCCCTTTTGAACGTGTCACGGTAATGTATGAACACGATGTTCATCATGTTCCGGATACGCTAGAATAGGCCGGCCGCAGCCGTTATTTGCAACTGAAGTGCCGCTCACACGATCTGTAAGATGTAAGGATCTGTACTGGGAGCGGAATAAAGGTGGTACCACGGAAGCTAAACCTTTCGTCCTTTGCGGCGTAAGGTTTTTTTATTTGCCTACGTAAGCGAATTGTCCTTGCAAATACCGAGCTATACGCTTAGAGAAGCATGCATGGATCGAGCAGTATGATTTGCTTCGATTATATAGGCTGAACATTGTCGATTAGATACTCATGATTATGTAACGGAGGGATTTGCTTGGCAGAGAATCAAGAGCAACTGTCTATGCCTACGACGTATGATCCGAAGGCAGCGGAGCAGAAATGGTATGATTTCTGGATGAAAGGCGAGTATTTTAAAGCAGGTGATCGCAAGGATGCTGAACCATTCACAATCGTAATCCCGCCTCCGAACGTTACGGGTATGCTGCATATTGGTCATGCACTTGACTTTACATTGCAGGATATTTTGATTCGTTTCAAGCGGATGCAAGGATATGATGCTTTGTGGCTTCCAGGTTCTGACCATGCAGGTATTGCAACGCAGACGAAGGTAGAGCAGAAGCTGCGCGAAGAAGGAATCACACGCTATGATCTTGGGCGTGAAGCATTCTTGGAGCGTGTATGGGATTGGAAAGAGAAGTATGCGAATACGATTCGTGAGCAATGGGCGAAGATGGGACTGTCATTGGACTTCTCCCGTGAGCGCTTTACGCTGGACGAGGGTCTGTCTCGTGCGGTTCGCCAAGTATTCGTGAAGCTCTATGAGAAAGGTCTCATCTACCGCGGTAAGTATATTATCAACTGGGATCCGGCAGCACGTACGGCATTGTCTGATATTGAAGTTGAATATAAGGAAGTGCAGGGGCATCTCTATCACCTGCAATATCCTCTGAAGGATGGCAGCGGCACAATCACTGTGGCGACAACACGTCCAGAGACGATGCTTGGCGATACAGCAGTAGCTGTACACCCTAAGGATGAGCGCTATAAGCATATGATTGGCAAAATGTTGGTACTGCCGATTGTTGGCAGAGAGATTCCGGTCATTGCTGATGATTATGTAGATAAAGACTTCGGAAGTGGTGCGGTTAAGATTACGCCAGCCCATGATCCGAATGACTTCGAAATGGGACTCCGCCATCAACTGCCGCAAATTACGGTAATGGATGAGTCCGGTAAAATGAACGAGCTGGCTGGTCAATATCAAGGGCTTGATCGTGCAGATTGCCGCAAGCAGATCGTGAAGGATTTGCAAGAACAAGGCGTGCTGATCAAGATTGAAGATCATGTACATCAAGTTGGTCACAGCGAGCGCAGCGGCGCAGTTGTAGAGCCGTATTTGTCTACGCAATGGTTCGTGAAGATGAAGCCGCTCGCGGAGCGTGCAATTGAAGCACAGAAGTCTGGCAAAGGTGTTAATTTCGTGCCTGATCGCTTCGAGAAGACATATTTGCATTGGATTGAGAATGTACGCGACTGGTGTATTTCCCGCCAGCTATGGTGGGGACATCGCATCCCTGCATGGTACTGTGAGGATTGCGGACACATTCATGTTGCAGAAGAAGACGCGACTGCATGTACGTCATGCGGAAGCAACCACTTGAAGCAGGATGAAGATGTACTCGATACATGGTTCAGCTCTGCATTGTGGCCGTTCTCCACACTTGGATGGCCGGAACAGACAGAAGATCTGAAGCGCTACTATCCAACGAATGTGCTCGTTACAGGCTATGACATCATTTACTTCTGGGTATCCCGCATGATCTTTACGGCGTTGGAATTTACAGACGAAATTCCGTTCAAGGATGTGCTGATGCACGGCTTGGTGCGTGATGCTGATGGTAAGAAAATGTCCAAATCGCTTGGGAATGGTGTCGATCCGCTTGAAGTTATCGAGAAGTACGGTGCTGATGCAATGCGCTTCATGATTTCGACGAGCAGTACACCAGGCCAAGACTTGCGCTTCCGCTGGGAACGTGTAGAACAGGCTCGCAATTTTGCCAATAAGATTTGGAATGCATCCCGTTTCGCTCTGATGAACTTGGAAGGGTTCACTTATGCGGATATCGACATCACAGGCGAATTGGGCACAGCTGACCGCTGGATTCTCCACCGTATGAACGAGACTGCCCGCGAAATTACACGCTTGATGGATGCTTATGAGTTTGGAGAAACAGGCCGTGTACTCAATAACTTCATCTGGGATGATCTGTGCGATTGGTATATTGAATTTGCGAAGCTTAGCTTGTATGGCTCGAATGAGCAAGCGAAGAAGAAGACGCAATCCGTTTTGGCTTACGTGCTTGACCATACAATGCGCATGATCCATCCGTTCATGCCGTACATCTCAGAGGAAATTTGGCAGCATCTGCCGCACTCCGGCGAGACGGTAACACTTGCGGAATGGCCAGTATACCGTGCTGAATTCGAAGCGCCTGAGGCGGTTCGCGAGATGACACTTCTTATGGATATGATTCGCGCAGTACGCAATATTCGTGCTGAAGTGAACGTTCCGATGAGCAAGAAGGTAGAATTGATTGTGAAGCCGACTGATCGTATGGTAGAAGCGAACATTACGAACAACCTTGAGTTCGTGGAACGCTTCTGCGGTACTTCGAAGCTGGAGGTAAGCATAGAAGCTGCTGCTCCGAACAAAGCGATGACCGCTATTGTGACAGGAGCCGAGTTGTACTTGCCGCTCGCTGGCCTTCTTGACATTGATCAGGAGATTGCACGTCTTCAAAAAGAAGTCGAGCACCTGAACAAAGAAGTGGAGCGTGTCGATAAGAAGCTTGCTAATCAAGGCTTCATCGCGAAGGCGCCTGCTTCGGTCATTGATGAAGAGCGTGCCAAGCAGCGTGATTACAGTGAGAAGAGAGACAAAGTACTGGCGCGTATTACCGAATTGAAAGAAGCGTAAACAACCTGTGCGATATGTACGACCGATCCGGACGTGAGCGCTGTCTCATACCGGTTCGGTCGTTTAATGACATCTGATAAAGGATGAGGAACTATGCCTACGACAAGCGAGACGGAAGCAACCGATTTTCCTTTTGTTCGGGTAGAAGACGCAATTGATTGGATTAATTCTTTAATTCCTTTTGGAATCCGTCCTGGATTGGATCGGATCGAACTGTTGATGGAGCGGTTAGGTTCTCCGCACCGTCGCTTGAAGTTCATTCATGTTGCGGGCACAAATGGTAAAGGCTCGACCTGTGCGATGTTAACAAGTGTCCTGCTTGCTAACGGATATGATGTCGGCACATTTACTTCTCCTTATATTGAGAAGTATACGAATCGTTTAAAGTACAACAACGAGGACATTCCTGAAGATACGCTGCTTCAACTTGTGAACAAGCTGAAGCCGTTGGTGGATGAAATCGCACAAACGCCGCTCGGTTCGCCGACGACGTTTGAAGTATCAACTGCGCTCGCCATTATGTACTATGCGACAGTGACGTTCCCGGATGTCGTCGTATGGGAAACAGGACTTGGCGGACGGCTTGATGTAACGAACATCGTGACGCCGATCGTATCGATTATTACGAATATCGGCCATGATCACATGGACATACTTGGGGATACGATTGAGAAGATTGCTGCCGAGAAAGCAGGAATTATTAAACCAGGGGTGCCAGCGGTGACGACGGTGGAGCAGCCAGAAGCGCTTGAAGTGATTAAGCAGGCTGCTGAGAAAAACCAATCTACGCTGTATGTCATGAACGAACAGTTCCGGGTGGAACTGCTCCATGCGATTGAAAATGAACAGAACTTCACATTCTTCGGCCCATTCCGTTCGATGGAAGGAATGTCGCTCACGATGAACGGGGCACATCAGTTGAAGAATGCGGCCGCCTCATTAATGGCGCTTGAAGTGCTGCGACAATATATGGCTTTCATGTTAGAGGATGCTACCACGCAAGAAGGACTGAAGCGTGCAGCATGGCCAGGGCGCTTAGAGATGGTATGCGAGAAGCCTCGCATGCTGCTCGATGGAGCACATAATCCGGAGGGGGCAGCGACGCTTGCACTAGCGCTGCGCGATACGTACCGGTATGAACGGCTTCATATTATGATGGGTATGCTGTCGACAAAGCATCATCCCGATGTTCTACGACATATACTACCTTTAGCAGATACCGTTATTTTTACAGAACCAGATTTCCGCAAGAAGATGGATGCGGAGAGCTTGAAACATATTGCCGAGCAAGTGATGGAGGGCGAGGGCGATATACAATGTCCAACCATTCTTGTAGAGCCGGATTGGCATAAGGCTTTGGAACAGCTACAAGCGATGACAGAGCCAGGAGATTTAGCAGTAGTTACGGGGACATTATATCTGATTGCAGACGTGCGTTCTTTCGTTCTGCATCGGACCGAATCTGAAAAGGGTTGGTGAGTTCGTTTTGAATACGACGGAACATATTCATTTTATCGGCATCGGGGGCTATGGGATGAGCGCCATCGCTCGTGTCATGCTGGAAATGGGGTACACCGTCACGGGGTCCGATGTGGCCGAACAGGATTTGACGGAAAAGTTACGCAAAAAGGGAGCGACTGTACATATCGGGCATGACCCTGCCTATGTTCAGAACGCAGACACAGTAGTATACTCTACGGCTTGTCCGAAAGATAATGTAGAGCGAGTTGCAGCTGAACAGCAAGGGATTCCAGTCATTCACCGCTCACAGATGCTGGCGCGCTTGCTGAATGCTAAGAAAGGCATCGCTGTAGCTGGTGCTCACGGGAAGACGACGACATCTTCCATGATTGCTTTTGTCATGGAACGCTGTGGCGTAGATCCGACTTATATTATTGGCGGCGAAGTGACGAACCTAGGAACAAACGCCCAAGCAGGAAATAGTGAATATGTAGTAGCTGAGGCGGATGAGAGTGATGGCTCCTTCTTGAATTATCACCCTCATATAGCGGTTGTACTTAACATAGAGGCAGATCATTTAGAGAATTATGGCGGGGATTTCGAGCGATTGAAGGAAGCTTATGTACAGTTCCTGTCACAAGTAAATCCGGAAGGATGCTCTGTAGTGTGTGCGGATGATCCAATTGTTGGTTCTATGCTTCCAAACTTGGGCGCAGGTGTTGTGACATACGGCATTGAGCAAGCGGCTGATTATACAGCTACAGAGATTATCGCGGAAGATCGCGGCATGACCTTTACGATGAATCATCAAGGCAAGGCGCTTGGAACAGTACAATTGTCTATTCCAGGTACGCATAATGTGTTGAATGCAATGGCGACCATTATTGTTGCTATGCGTGCAGGCATTCCGTTTGAACAGGCATCTGCTGCCATCGTGGACTTTATTGGCGCTAAGCGCCGTTTCCAAGTAATTGGGGAAGAGCAGGGCGTACTTGTTGTAGATGACTATGCTCACCATCCGACGGAGATTGAGGCAACACTTACTGCTGCCAAAGCAACAAACCGTCGTATTGTTGCCGTATTCCAGCCGCAGCGTTATTCGCGGACTTATTTCCTGTTCGATCAGTTCAGCCGGGCATTTGAGGGTGCAGATGAACTGATTCTGACAGATATCTACTCTCCAGCTGGGGAGAAGCCGATTGAAGGGGTACACTCTTCGAAACTGGTTGACCGGATTCGCGAAAACAGCAACAGCAACGCACAGTACATTGCGGATAAGAATGATGCATTAGAGCATCTGAAATCAATTGTGAAGTCCGGAGATTTGGTAATCACAATGGGTGCAGGTGATATTTGGAAGACAGCTCGTGACTTAACCGAGGCATTGAAATCGTAGCATCTCTGGCAGTAAGTCAGCGATGTTCCAACAAGTTCCAACAGTGGGATGTAAGTCTGTAAACAACTAGAATAGCAAGAAAAGATCGAGCTGTGGGTCAGGATTTTGGCCCTTCGTTCGATCTTTTTTTCTGTTGACTTATTGTCTTTGTATGAGTGGATTACACAAGTCTAATAGCAACTACAGCTGCAAATAGAATACGACGAATAAAGAAAAAGCCCCGGCGCTGTACACGTAATCGGAAGGAGATAAGCCCCGAGGATAAGATTCTGCCAACCAGTACTTCTCCAGTAAACAGAACGACAATCACGCGACGGCCGATATTTCGTCTAACGAATCGACGTACCTCAGCTGGGGTCAAACGCAAGTTGCTTTTCTTGCTTTTCTTGCTGTTCATTCTATTCCCTCCTTTGCTGCGGGATTGTATATCATATGCTAGCATTGCAAGATTTGATAGGACGCATATAGGAGGACGGACGCACTTTCTAGCCAATAATTTGTAAGGTAGGTTCTATTGGATTCGAATCTAGCATAAATCTACTAGTAACCAATAGGACAAGGTAGGTGTTCGGATATGACCAACATGCGAACGAAGATGACGTTTCGATTCGATGATTCCCAGCCTGTGAAGGATAAACATGAGATTCAGGGCATAGAGGCGAGCAAGAAGAAAGAGCGGCTTACAGATTGGGAGGAGATGTCTGATGGTACGATTGTGAATGGGGTTTCAGTTGAGCGGGCGAGCGTATCAGAACTTGAAGAGTATAGTGAATCAACTCCTATAGAGAATCGGCATCATATAGAAAAGGTCGAAATAGATGCTCCGAACAATGACCGGGAACAAGAAAAGGTTGAGAGCGAAGATGAACGAGTGGAGCGCTGGATTCGGGAGTCGGATCGTCAGCCTGAATATGACATTCCGAAGAACGGTTATGCGATCCCAACCTCTATTGAAGATCCTGCCTCTAGTTCACTTAGTGATCAAGGCGAGTTGTTATGGCATGGTATTCATACACGTTCTCGCAAGCCCCCGGTGTGGAGAGTCGTTGCTTCCGTTGCGGGCGCGCTCGCAACGGGTGCCTTGTTCGGATTTCTCGCTCTGTCTCTATTCAAGGGCGAAGTATCGATGCCTAATCCAAGTGATGCTATTCCAGTATTCGCGAATGATAAGCAAGGAAAAGGTGGAGAGCCAGCATCTAAGGACACGGCATTGAACGAACAAGGAACGGTGAAGGCAGGGGATTCAGGAAGCAAGTCCTCATCTACTAGCAATGGAGGGAATTCGGCTGCAGCCGCAGCAGGTCTGTATGTGACGGATGTGAATATTCCAGAGAAAGTGTTTTACATGCTGCAATATGGTGTGTTCGCTCAGGAAGAAGGGGCTCAGAAGGCAGCGACGGAGCTGAGAGAACTCGGGCTGGCTGCGATGGAGGAGAAGTCAGAGCAGCATCGCGTGTATGCCGCGATCGCACCTTCGAAGGAGGGTGCGATGGGGTTGAGCGCGTTGCTGAAGAACAAGCAGGTGGACTTGTATGTGAGAACCTTGAACCGTCCGGCGATTACAAAGTTGGCATTCCAAGGTGACTCAGCCTCCGTGGAGCAATTTTTAGGCCAAAGTGACGTGGTGAATGAATGGTTAATGTCTCAATCGATTGCGTATTTAGAAAAAACCAATACCGAAGCATTCACTCAAGAGATCACGGAACAGCTTCGGAAGGAGCATCAGAAGTGGACACAGCAAATGAGCACCGTGCAAAAAGGGATTCCCGACCAGTCCAAGAAAGCTTGGACGGAGCTGGTTCAGAGCATGAACACAGCAATCAGTGCAGTGAATGAGTATAATAAGCAGCCTTCGTCCTCGCATTTATGGAGTATCCAGCAGGCGGTTATGCATTATCGGAATGCAGAGGCGGTTTGGTTGGGTACGATGAAGGTGTAGCCGAGAGCGGAATAGATCACATGCCAATTATATTGTTGAGAACAGAGTCTTTTGATAGGAGCGTAGCTCTTTGAAGGGGCTCTGTTTTGTACATAAGAACTTGCATTCGCATTGTTGTGAGGGGAAGGATAGAAAATTGCATGAATTTGGGATTGTTGCATAGATTACCATAAATTGTTCATCTAAATCTTGCAAAGATCATCATTTGAATGTTTGTTTCGACAGCCAGTTACGCGTATAATAGAACAGTGTCAAAAAATGGCGAGGAGCGACTACGAAAATGAGTATATCCAAATTTGAGCGACCAACGATCGTAATGGCTTCCTCCTCACCACGGAGACAAGAGCTTGTCCGTTCACTCGGTCTTCCTTATGTCGTACATCCTAGCGATGCAGACGAGACAGTGGATCCCAATCTGGATCCTGACTGTATTGTTGAGACGCTGGCACTGCGCAAGGCACAGGCGGTAGCAGATGTCCGCAAGGCGGCTGGTGAGCACGGTATTGTCATCGGTTCAGACACCATTGTCGTCTTGGATGGCGAAGTGCTGGGCAAGCCAGTGAATGAAGAGGATGCGGTTCGTATGTTGACTAGGCTGCAGGGAAGATCGCACAAGGTGTATACCGGCGTGGCGATGATTGATTCAGCGGACGAACATACAGAAGTTGCGCATGGTGTAACCACAGTCCATATGAAGCCATGGACAGATGAACAGATACATCGCTATGTTGCAACTGGTGAACCAATGGACAAGGCAGGGGCCTATGGGATTCAAGGAATTGGCTCAACACTTGTCACGCAAATTGAAGGCTGTTATTTCAACGTAGTTGGATTGCCGTTGTCGCTTGTTAGCGATATGCTGGCTTCGTATGGCATTATCATCCCGTAATGGGCGCTGCCAGTATGGAGCAGCAAGGTGGAGCAGTAATTGTAAATGAGATAAGATGAGTATGAAATGTTGAATGCAAGACGGTCCTAGGAACAGCGGATGCCGACCAATGGTGCTTCGTCGGTGCATGATGGCGACCGGACAATCGACTACAGGGGGTTGTAAGATGGGACATAGTCCACTTCTACGCGATCTTCCCCATGAAGAACGTCCGAGAGAACGCATGATGCAATATGGGGCAGAGTCATTAAGTCATGCTGAATTACTTGCAATATTACTGCGTACAGGCACGAAAAATGAATCGGCCATTACATTAGCGCAGCGAATATTGAATCACGTAGGACAGCTTCGGCATTTGCACGATATGTCTGTGACAGAGTTGACAGCGATTCGTGGTATTGGCGACGCTAAGGCACTGCAGCTAAAAGCAGGATTAGAGCTTGGACGCCGTATGTCGCGTTCTCGTCTTGAGGATGCACTGCAGGTACGACGGCCGCAAGATGCAGCCGATCTGCTTATGGAGTCGATGCGATACTATGACAAGGAACATTTTATTTGTTTGTTTCTGAATACGAAGAATCGAATTATGGCACAGGAGACGGTTACGATCGGAATCCTGGATGCATCTTTGGTACATCCCCGCGAAGTTTTCAAGGCTGCCCTGAAGTGTGGTGCAGCTTCCATCATTTGTGCTCACAATCACCCAAGCGGAGATCCAACACCGAGTCCAGAGGATGTAGCGCTTACTAGGCGGCTCATGGAAGCTGGAGAAATTGTTGGTATCGAACTGCTGGATCACTTGGTTATTGGCGATAACCAATATGTGAGTTTGAAGGAACGCGGGCTCATGTAATATAATGATTGAGATTGAAGGTTATAAAAAGGAGATTAACATCATGTTGGGTGGCTTTACGAAAGATTTAGGTATTGACTTGGGAACTGCTAATACATTGGTCTATGTACGCGGTAAAGGTGTCGTCGTGCGCGAACCGTCTGTGGTAGCAATCCGCACAGATTCGAAGACGATTGAAGCGGTAGGAGAATCAGCGAAAAATATGATTGGACGTACGCCGGGGAATATCCGTGCAATCCGTCCAATGAAGGACGGCGTCATCGCTGACTTCGACACAACTGCTACTATGATAAAATATTTTATTCGGCAAGCTCAGAAGCAGCGTTCGCTGTTTCCGCGTCATCCGAACGTAATGGTATGTGTGCCTTCTGGTATTACTGCTGTTGAACAGCGTGCAGTTGAAGATGCTACGAAGCAAGCAGGTGCTAGAGAAGCTTATACGATTGAAGAGCCGTTCGCGGCAGCAATTGGTGCTGACTTACCTGTATGGGAACCAACAGGAAGTATGGTCGTTGATATTGGTGGCGGTACAACTGAAGTAGCGGTGATCTCCCTTGGAGGTATCGTGACATGCCGTTCCGTTCGCGTTGCAGGCGACGAAATGGACGAAGCAATTATTCAATTCATTAAGCGCCAATACAACTTGATGATTGGTGAGCGTACAGCTGAACAGCTGAAGATGGATATCGGCTCGGCTATGGGGCTTGATGAAGAAGAGCAGATGGAGATTCGCGGTCGCGACTTGCTGACAGGTCTTCCGAAGCCGCTCACGATCTCCTCGAACGAAATTACAGATGCTTTGGCTGATACAGTGAGCTCTATTGTTGAAGCTGTTAAGGTAACATTGGAGAAATGTCCTCCTGAGCTTGCAGCTGATATTATGGATCGCGGTATTGTATTGACAGGTGGCGGCGCTTTGCTTCGCAATTTGGATAAGCTGCTTGCTCGTGAGACTGGCATGCCGGTCATCGTGGCAGAGAACCCGCTTGATTGCGTAGCGATTGGTACTGGACGCGCGCTTGATAATATTCATTTGTTCAAGGGACGCAGCAGCTCTGCGCTTCGTTCCAAACGATAAGAATACGCCCATGAGGGAGTCTGATACCCGCGTCGATTCGTTCCAACGACGCGGGCATTGTTATCACTGAAGGTTGCTGCCAAGCCTGATGCTTGGGCATAAGCTTGCGGAAACGACTTCATGATGGCAAGTTGACATCGTGAGCGACCTCTTTTCTGAGGGAACGAGTACCTCTTTACGATGAGAAGGTGTTAATACTGTTTAAGCTTCTGGGGAACAAACGTTTATTTTTGATGTTGTTTGGCCTTATTTTGTTTATTGCGTTAATGGGGTTTACACTAGGCGGACGCCTAAACCTTACTTGGCCAGAGAAATTTGTGCATGATACGGTGACCTTTGTGCAGCAAATATTCTACAGACCGGCATCGTATGTATCGAATTTCGTGAAGGATGTCTCCAGTCTGAAGGAACTGCACGAAGAAAATGAGCAATTGAAGACGATGCTCGCGCAATATACAAGGGATAAGGCCTACTACAATTCGGTTGCGGCAGAAAATAAGAGACTTCTAGACGATCTGGAATTTACGGAGCGTCAGAAGCAGATGAATATGCCTTATAAATACCGAATTGCACAAGTTACGTCGATCAATGTGGCCGATCCATTTAACCAGACGTTGAACTTGAACCTTGGCTCGAAAAATGGAGTTCGTCAAGGAATGCCGGTTATATCGACGGAAGGCGTAGTCGGGATTGTCAGCCGCGTATTCGAATTCTCCTCCACAGTCCAGTTGTTGACGAATATGGATGAGAAGGATCCGAACTCACCAGCAATATCAGCTACTGTACTCGGCAAGGAAAACAAGTCTTTCGGCGTGATTGAGTCTTATGATCACAGCAGTGGTACATTCTTAATGACACGTATTCAAGAGGATGATGAGCTGGAAGAAGGAGATACCATTGTATCGTCCGGCCTTGGCGGTTCATTCCCGAAAGGTCTCGTTCTCGGCCAAGTTGTATCGCGGCAAGTAGGGGACATCGGATTGACGCATTCTGCTACGGTTAAGCCTGCTGCAACCTATCGTGACTGGCGTGAGTTGTTCATCGTTATCACACCGGACATGAAGGAGACGGGGAAAGAGGCACAGCAATGAATCGAAACTGGATGATCGTATTTATGTTCATTCTCTTCCTGCTGGAAGGTTCGCTGCTGCCTGTATTTATTCCAGATGCGTGGCAAGGACGGATTGTCCCGCAACTGGTATTCATCGTAATACTGTATCATGCTGTATATCATCATCGGCATGCTGCGTTGATGATGGGATTGGGATTCGGGTTTCTGCAGGATATTGTATATTATGGCCATATGCTGGGCCCACACACATTTAGCATGGGGCTGCTCGGATATTTGACTGGATTACTTTTTGCGTCTCGCAACACATCCATGATTACGATGATAATCATTTCGGTATTCGGCAGCTTTGCCTATCAGACGATGCTGTATGCAGCTTACCGACTGTTTGGCTTGCATGGAGTGACATTCGAATATGCGATATTCGATTTTATGATTCCAAGCTTGATTGTACAGCTTGTCTTCTCGCTGGCCATATATGTTCCGATGCGAAGATGGTTCGACCATTTGTCTGGGAAGAAGTCTGCCGAAGATGAACAGGGGTAATAGCCGTCTTGGAATATGTTTCCAGACGGCTTATGCCTTTTTGTTATCGATAATTTCTTTTTCAACCCGGTGTTGCAGGAACTTTCCTCTTCCATCTCGAAAAAGATAAAATTGGGGAGGGACCTTTCATGACGGCCAAGTCACTGGTAACGATTAAAGGCATGAAGGACGGCCTAGTGTTCCTGCTTGACGATAAGTGTGAATTTGCAGTCTTGTTGGGCGAATTGCGCGACAAGCTTGAACATACACCGCATTTTTTCGACGGACCGATTGTATATGTCGATGTCAAGTTAGGAGCCCGCGCTGTAACAGACGAGCAGAAGACTGAAGTACTGGATGTACTGCGTCAGCGGGGGAATTTACTCGTACGTTCGATTGAATCTTTTGAGGACAAGAAGGCGGAGCAGAAGGGGTATCGTATTGAGACGAGAACCGGTATGGTACGTTCTGGACAGGTGCTGCGCCACGAAGGAAATTTATTGTTTTTGGGGGATGTCAATCCTAGCGGAATGATTATATGCACTGGCGATGTAATGGTCCTAGGAGCGCTGCGTGGAATGGTTCATGCAGGGGCAGAAGGAGAGCTATCTGCCGTTATTGGGGCCTCGTTATTTGCACCGACGCAACTACGCATCGGGGAAATTATTAGCAGACCGCCAGATGAATGGGGTGTAACCCAATCGCATATGGAATTTGCTTATGTGCATGAAGGTGTCATGCAAATTGATAAAATCTCGCAGCTACATCGCGTTCGCAAGGACATCAATATGTTCAAAGGAGTGTAGAAGGATGGGAGAGGCAATCGTCGTCACTTCGGGCAAAGGCGGCGTCGGCAAGACGACGACATCCGCGAATATTGGTACCGCGCTTGCTTTGCTCGGCAAAAAAGTGTGCATGATCGATACAGATATCGGTCTTCGCAACTTAGACGTCGTGATGGGGCTTGAAAATCGTATCATCTATGATATCTGCGATGTTGCGGATGGCCGTTGCCGATTGAATCAAGCGCTTGTGAAGGACAAGCGCTTTGATGAGTTGTATATGCTGCCTGCCGCTCAGACGAAGGATAAGTTGGCAGTGTCTCCAGAACAGATCAAGGATATCGTTCTGGAACTGAAGAAGGAATTCGAATACGTTATCATTGACTGTCCAGCTGGCATTGAACAAGGATTCAAAAACGCGATCGCAGGAGCAGACCATGCAATCGTTGTTACGACGCCTGAGAATGCTGCGGTTCGTGACGCTGATCGGATCATTGGACTGCTGGAGAATTCGGAAGTCTCCTCACCGAAGCTGATTGTGAACCGTGTTCGCGCCAATATGATGAAGAAGGATGGCGGCATGCTTGAGCTGGATGATATTTTGCAAGTGCTCAATATCGACTTGCTAGGCGTTGTTCCTGATGATGAAATGGTTATTAAAGCGGCTAACTCTGGTGAACCTACGGTCATGAATCCAGATGCTCCTGCTGCTGTGGCTTATCGGAATATCGCGCGCCGCATCCTGGGGGATACAGTACCACTGATGCCGCTTGAACAGAAGAAAGGCGTGCTAGACCGTGTGAAGAAGTTTTTTGGAATGGGATGATTAATCAGTGTTTAACAAGCTGAAACGAATTGATTGGATTATAGTCGGTATTTTGCTCGTG
The DNA here is from genome assembly GCF_001680695.1 of Paenibacillus sp. KS1. Lineage (NCBI taxonomy): Bacteria > Bacillati > Bacillota > Bacilli > Caryophanales > Paenibacillaceae > Paenibacillus > Paenibacillus sp. KS1. The sequence goes on from NZ_MAIS01000083.1 coordinate 14,147, forward strand.
TTCTCGGTGTTCAGCCCACTGGTCATCCTAAGTGCAACGCATGGGGATGCAATGTTCAGCGATACATCCATGATGATGAAGACAATTATATTCTATATTCTCGGATTTATCCTTATGTTTGCCGTAGCGCTGTTCGATTATCGATTGCTATTGAAGAGCTGGCCGATTTCAATGGGGATCACGATCCTGCTTCTTGTTGGCGTGTTTTTCCTAGGGGCGGATCTTAACGGGGCTGTTGGCTGGTATAAGCTTCCCGGAGGGCAGACTTTTCAACCAGCTGAGCTCGCGAAGATTACGCTCATATTTGCACTCGCGCAATTGCTAGGAAGACGGAATGGTGATCCACTCTCACTTACGAAGGACTTACTGCCAATTGGATTGGTAACGATCCTTCCATTTGGACTAGTAGTGATTCAGCCTGACCTTGGTAACGCCATTATTTATATTGTAATACTGATTGGTATGCTATGGATCGGAGCGGTGAAATACCGGCATGTCCTTGTGGCGCTCCTCTGTGTTGCGGTCATAGGGGGAGCGGTCTACGTATCGTTCACGACCTTCAATAAAGAAGTCAAGGATTTCTTCGTGAATAAGATCGAGAAGAAGCATTGGTATGAGCGGATAAACACATTTATCAACCCAGAGGAAGCAACCAACGATGCGAAGCATCAATCCAACTATGCGATGATTGCGATCGGTTCAGGCGGACTCAGCGGTGATGGCTACATGAAGGGCGAATTGAAGCAGCGCAGCTTCATACCGTATACGTATTCGGATGCCATCTTCGTGGTAATCGGTGAGGAGTTCGGGTTCCAGGGCTCAGCCCTACTGCTGCTGCTGTACTTCCTGATGATATACAGGATGATTCTCATTTCCTTCCAGTGCTATGACTTGCGAGGGTCGTACATGATAATCGGCATTGTGTCGATGTTCGTGTTCCAAATATTCGAGAACATCGGAATGATGATCGGCCTTATGCCGATTACCGGGATTACGCTGCCATTCATCAGTTATGGCGGTACATCACTTCTCTTGAATATGATTTGTATTGGACTGGTGATGAGCATACACATTTATCAAGAGAAATATCAGATTGAGCCTTAATGGAGTCGAAGATTAGGGTCTTGGTCTCATCATTTACGAAATTAGCGCTAAGGCGGCAAAACGTCCATAACGGATGTAGTGCCGCTTTTTTGCGTACATCTGCTTGTTCTCAGGCTCACTGCTCATATCTGCTGTAGGCTTGTCATACACATGTGATAAGCACATCATTCAGCTGATGCATATTGTTGAAATGGGTTAAGAAGGGATGAGACGAGCATGAAAGAAGATATTCGGCGCCGAAGAGAAGAACGAATCCGTGACATTCTAATGGCTGAAGAGATGAAACGTAAGTCGCATGCGAAGGAAGCTGTGGAAGGTAATCTGTCTTCCCATTCACTTGTTCAACCAGATGTCGTGTTGAATACTCCCTCTGCAACGGCTGTCTATAATAACGGAGAGCAGCGAGAGGACTACGAATTCAATCAAGAGTATACGTATGATCCTGAGCAGCAGTGGAAGATAAGCCGTTCGAAGTGGAATGAACGCTACGGCTGGGAAGAGCCTCCTACAGGAAGAGGCAATGTATGGCGCTCCTTGCGCTCCAGACTTCTCGTATCCATCTTGTTGTTCGCTGCAGCTTATGGAATCACATCCTTCCCGGCGGAATGGAATGCACCTATGCGCGCTTGGATTCAATTGTCCCTTCATGATGAGATGGACATGCGGCCGATTGCGGCGTGGTATGAGCGAACTTTCTCCGGAACACCTGTGTTTATCCCTTTGTTTCCACGAGATAAGGAATCAACGAAGGCTGTACAGTCCACACATACCTATCCATCCCCGATTAAGGGGCAGATTGTGCAGCCGTTTGCTATGAATCTGAAGTCTGTCGCGATTGCTCCCGATCATGCGAGTGGTGCGGCGATTGAGGTTCAGAATATTGCTACGGGCAAAATTGAACGGGTAGCTTCAGACGAGAAGTCAGGAATTACAGTAACTGTCCAACATGCCGATGGTCTTGTGACGGTGTATAGTGGGCTTACAGCGACTTCCGTGCAACAGGATGACTGGCTTGAGCCCGGAGCAACAATTGGTACGATACAGAGTCAGGAGAACCAGTCGGGGGTAGGTGCTGAGCCTGTACTTACATTTGCGATGCAGCAGCGCGGCGTTTATATTGACCCGGCGGATGTGATACGAATTGATTAAATGGGGGGGAACCACCTACTCACTTCATCCGCTATTTGTGATCCTTATGGCTGCAGCTGCAGCTACAGGCTATATATTTGAATTGCTTACGTTATTTACGATCGTGCTGATTCATGAACTGGGACATGTAGCTTGTGCTAAGGCGTTTGGATGGACCATCACGGAAGTGAAGCTGCTGCCCTTCGGAGGGATGGCGGAGACGGATGATGGAGCACTATCGCCTGCTTGGCAGGAGTGGATTGTAGCGGTAGCGGGGCCATTACAAAATGGTCTCATGATATTAATTGCATGGTATGCGGAAGCGATGGGTTGGTGTAGTCCAGAATGGGCGAAAGGGTTTATTCAGGCCAATGCGTTCATTGGATTGTTCAATTTGCTGCCGATTCTTCCGCTTGACGGCGGACGGATGATGCAAGCAGCATGTTCGTTATGGATGAGCTATCATCGGACCTTGCTTGTTGGTGCGAGGGTCAGCCTTGGATGCAGTGCCATTATGCTGCTGTACAGTGTGTGCCCGGTAGTTGTGGGAGGCAAGCTGAATTTTAATCTCTTGATGCTAGCTCTCTTTTTGCTGTGGACCAACTGGGTGGAACATCGGAATGTTCCTTTTCGTTTCATACGATTTTTGATGAATCGTCCAACGAGGTTGCGTGAGTGGGAGAGTTCGGTCGCACTAGGACGCCCAATTGTAACAGAAGGGGGGCGTTCGTTGTCTAGAATCGTTCGTCTGTTCCGCAGAGATGACTACCACTTCATTTATGTAATGGGTGATGAAGGGCGAATCCAACGGATCGTTCCGGAACAGCAATTAATTGATGCCTTCTTCGATGAGCCTCCGCCTCAGAATCGTATGAAATCATGAGCGCCATCTAGGTAAGTTCGGTCTCAATTTTGGAGGTGAAAAGAAACGGTTATCATTTTTTCTAGCCTGTTCCATAAACCGGCATGTTCACCTTATCCTGCTTCATGTTACAATGGAAGATGACGCGCTGTAGTAGAGGTGATACCATGAATCAGATGATTGTTCACTGTGAGGAACAAGTGACGCAGATGGCGTTGCTTGAACATGGTCGGCTCGTCGAATTTGCAGTCGAACGTGCAACTGGCACAACGCTGGTCGGCAGCTTATTTAAGGGGCGGGTAGTGAATGTGCTTCCTGGAATGCAGGCTGCGTTCGTGGACATCGGGCAGAAGAAAAATGCATTTTTATATGTCGATGATTGTTTACATCCTCATTTGGAGAAGCAGCCTAAGCAGAAACCGCCGATAACGAGTCTGCTTCGAGTTGGACAGGAACTTATCGTGCAAGTGATGAAAGATCAGCTAGGAGGCAAGGGAGCGCGTGTAACCACGCATTATTCTCTACCTGGCAGATATTCGGTGTTTATGCCATATGCCGATTATATCGGTGTATCTAAGAAGATTGAGCAGGAATCGGAACGCAATCGATTGAAGCAGCTTGCTGAACAGCTTCGCCAGGGCGAAGAGGGGCTGATCATTCGAACCGTTGCTCAAGGTGAATTGACGGAGACGCTTGAGGGTGATATTGAGTCACTCCGCGAGTTGTGGGAGACGATTGGTTATCGTGCCAAGGAAGCTCAGGCTCCCGCGTTGCTGCACCGTGATCTAAGCATGGTGGAGCGGCTTGTTCGGGATGCGTTCTCACGCGAGATTGACCAGCTGCTCATTGATGATGTTCGCCAATTGAAAAAGGTGCAGTCGTTTGTTCGTTCGTTTGACCCTGAATTGGAAAATCGGATTCATGTATACAAAGACAGTGAACCGTTATTTACCCGTTATCGGGTGAAAGATCAGCTAGATAAGGCTTTCCAGCGTAAGACATGGCTGCAGAGCGGAGGATATCTAGTATGGGATCAGACGGAAGCACTGACGGTTGTTGATGTGAACACGGGAAAATATACGGGGACAAGCGATCTGGAGGAGACCGTATTCTTAACGAATCTGGAGGCGGCCGAAGAGATTGCGCGTCTTATTCGTCTTCGCGATATCGGCGGCATTATCATTGTTGATTTCATCGATATGGATACGGAAGAACATCGAGTGCGTATTGTGGAGCGATTGGAAACGATGATGCGGAAGGATCGTACGAAGTGCTTGGTTGTCGGTTGGACGAAGCTTGGTCTAATGGAACTGACACGCAAGAAGGTTCGTGAGCAGGTCATGCACCAACTGTTCCAACCCTGTGCCGAGTGCGAGGGAAGCGGAGTTGTTTTGTCCTCGCTTTCTCAACGGGAACCGGAAATTATACGTTGATTTTTATTGCAGAGTGTGCTAAGATCTACGGGTATGTGTTAAGTCTAGTGCTGCACATGCTGTAACCGCTCCAGACAGGTATGAAGTGTGAAGCGATGCTTCACCACCTGATTTAGGCGAGTCTGAGACATGAGGAGGTGCAACACAATGTACGCAATTATCGAAACAGGTGGCAAGCAGTACAAAGTTCAAGCTGGTGATGTATTGTACATCGAGAAGCTGAACGCTGCTGAAGGCGAAAGCGTGACATTTGACCGTGTCTTGGCAGTATCCAAGGACAACGGCTTGGTCACAGGTACTCCGGTAGTATCCGGTGCTACTGTTACGGCGAAAGTTGAAAAGCATGGAAAAGGCGCGAAAATTGTCGTGTACAAGTACAAAGCGAAAAAGAACTACCGTCGTAAGCAAGGTCATCGTCAACCGTATACAAAAGTGACGATTGAGAACATTCAGGCGTAAGAAGGTGCCATATGATTCGCATTACAATACGGCGCAAGCCGGATCATTCAATTGAGAGCTTCTCCATTGAAGGACATGCGAATTATGCTCGCCACGGAGAGGATATCGTATGTGCGGGAGTCTCTTCGGTATCGGTGGGTACGGTGAACGCCATTGAAGCATTGACGGGCATTGAGCTGGAATGTAAGATGAAGGATGGATTTTTGAGTGGACGTGTTCCACGCATTAATCAGCCGGATATCGAAGCTAAAGTTCAATTGCTGTTGGAGTCGATGATCGTCAGTTTACACACGATCGAAACTTCATACGATTCGTATCTTCAAATAGAAGACAATTAAGTGAGCAAGGAGGTAGACTATAATGTTGAAACTGAACCTTCAGTTGTTCGCATCCAAAAAAGGGGTAGGTTCCACAAAGAACGGCCGTGATAGTATCGGTCGCCGTCTTGGTGTGAAGCGCTCCGACGGTCAAGTAGTTTCTGCTGGCAGCATTTTGGTGCGTCAACGTGGTACGAAAATCCACCCAGGTAACAACGTGGGCATCGGTAAGGACGACACTCTGTTCGCGAAAGTGGATGGCGTTGTTAAGTTCGAACGTTGGGGCCGCGATCGCAAAAAAGCGAGCGTCTACCCGGTTGAAGTTGCACCTGTTGCAGCAGCTGTGGAGAACTAAGACGACTGAAGAACCCTCGGCTTGAGCCGGGGGTTTTTTTAATGAATAAGAGACGACAATGCGTTGTCTGGCAAAGTGCAAGATATGTCCGAGCCTGTGCACAGCTTATGTAGAGCTTACGCCAAGCTTGTACCAAGCCTGTGCGAAGCCGAAGTTGTTGTTCGTTCGAGAGATAACATAGTCGCTCATCTGAGGAAATGCTTCGAAGGGGCTATGCCACATCAATTCCTTTTTGTCTGCTCATTATTTCCCGCATAATGCCGCCATCAGCGCGGTCCACATTGTTTCTAATTCTGTTGTTACTGGAATGATTTGTGCAAATCCTTTATTTCTTAGTATGATTTTGTTTGGACGCGGTTTCAGGCGCGTGATATACTGAAATTCGGGGAGTTTGTACATAACTGGAAATGTGTGAGTATCGGGGAGCGAAGTGATGAATAGGACAAGCTTATGGATCGGCTGTTGCTGGGCTGTCGCTGCAGCTGGGACAGCAGCTATCATTGGTTGGAATATGCACATCGGGTGGCGTATTGGACTCGCATTCGTTGTGGCTGCCAGTATTGGCGGAGCATTTTTGCTATTCTCGCGACAACAACAACGACAAAGAGAACGAATGCTTCAAGAAACCCAATTAGCGGCAATTCACTTAATGAATCATCAGCGGCATGATTGGATGAACGACTTGCAGCTTCTGTATGGATATGTTCGTTTGAAAAAGTACGATAAATTACCGGACTGCGTGGAAACAATAAAAGAAAGAATGGCGGAGGAAAGCCGAATTGCCAAACTTGGTTTTCCGGAACTCGTTATGTTTTTGATGCAGCACCGTACCTCTGGCGGTACGATGCCGCTCAAGGTAATGATACCAGAGCCTCTTGAACTCGACCGATTGAACCTGGAAGTGGACACTGTCCGCTTGACGAATATGATTATCGAGACGGTTAACACATTCCGCTTCGCATCCAAGGAGCAGGGGGACGCTTATTGCCCGCTGCAGCTTGCGATATGGTGTGAATCGAGCCAGCTTAACATTCAATATCAATTAGAGGGTAAACTGCTTCGGCCGGGCGAAGTGGCCGAGAAGCTGAGACGAATTGCGATGGAACGCGGCGTGCGGCTGGAGCAGTTGTCGGCGAATCATCATGATGGGCAGGACGCCTACCAAATAGTCGTGCCATGCAGTGCATAATGAGGTGACAGCATGTTTGTAGATAAGACGAGGATTTATGTTAAAGGCGGCGACGGAGGCGACGGAATCGTCTCGTACCGCAGAGAGAAGTATGTGCCAATGGGTGGTCCCGCTGGCGGTGACGGAGGACATGGCGGCGACGTTATTTTCCGTGTAGATGAAGGATTGCGTACGCTTGTCGATTTCCGCTACCAGAAGCACTTTAAGGCGGATCGCGGGGAGAAAGGCCGAAATAAGAGCCGGCATGGAGCGAATGCGGAGGATATGATTGTCCGCGTTCCCCCTGGAACGGTAGTCATCGATGATGATACGAAGGAAGTTGTCGCTGACCTTACCCGACAAGGCCAAGAGGTTGTAATTGCCAAGGGCGGCCGTGGAGGACGAGGCAACATCCGCTTCGCAACAGCGAACAATCCTGCACCGGAACTTGCAGAACATGGAGAAGAAGGTCAGGAGCGCTGGGTTATCCTTGAATTGAAGGTCATGGCTGATGTCGGCTTGGTCGGATTCCCGAGTGTCGGCAAGTCAACTCTCCTGTCTGTTGTATCTGCGGCGCAGCCGAAGATTGGTGCTTATCATTTTACGACGATTACACCGAACTTAGGCATGGTGGATGTCGGAGAAGGACGCAGCTTCGTTATGGCTGATCTTCCTGGGTTGATTGAAGGAGCCCATACGGGTATTGGATTGGGTCATGAATTCCTTCGTCACGTTGAACGTACCCGCATCATTGTTCATGTTGTGGATATGGCGGGCATGGAAGGTAGAGATCCATTCGATGATTGGGTGAAGATTAACGAGGAATTGAAGTTATACAATGAGAAGTTGTCCGAGCGGCCGCAAATTATCGCTGCTAATAAGATGGATATGCCTGAGGCAGAAGAGAATTTGGCGGTATTCCGTGAGAAGGTTCGCGAGATGACGGGAAGCGATATTGAGATTATGCCAATCTCCTCGCTGACACGGCAAGGTATTCAAGAGCTGCTCTATCGAGCGATGGAGTTGCTTGAGCAGTTGCCTGATGCTCCTGAAGTCGAAGAGGTGGCAGAGGTTGATGAGCGTAAAATCTATCGCTTCGAGAAGACAAGACATGATTCAGAATTTACAATTCGCCGCGAGAACGATACGTTCGTGGTCGAGAGCGAAGCCGTTGAGAATATGCTGAAGCGCATGCAAATGAACTCTCATGATGCGATCTTGCGCTTTGCGCGGACACTGCGCCACATGGGAATTGATGAAGCGCTGCGCAAGCGTGGTGCAGTTGATGGGACGATTGTCCGCATTGCTGATTTTGAATTTGAGTTCGTAGAAGGCAGCAGCTACTATTGAAGTTCATAAGAAAATGATTAGAACGCCTGACCCTTTTTGGGTCGGGCGTTCTTTTTTTTGTTTATTGAGTCAATGGAAGTGGCGCTTCGATCAAGTGGGAGTATTGGCCTGATCAATATTCGTAAGACGAAGCAGGTCAGCTTCATCCAGCAGAATATCCATTCCGCGTACACTGTCTTGAATAGAAGAAGGCTTGGTGGCTGCCGGAATGGGAATGAGATTAGGGGATAGTGCAAGCAGCCACGCAATCACAATCTGATAAGGGCTTGCCGAATACTTCTGTGCCAGTTCTGACAATACAGGATGGTTCTGCAAATGGATGGAATTGCTCGGCCCACCGAATGGGCTATACGCAATGAAGCTGATCCTATGCTCATCACAGTATCGAAGCACGTCATTCGAGTGTCTGTCATGAAGATGGAGACGGTTCTGAATACAAGTGATGGGTGCGATTTGCTGGACACGCTGACACTCGCTCACAGTAACATTGGATAGGCCTATATGGAGAATTTTGCCTTCTTCCTGAAGTCGGCTTAACGCCCCAACAGATTCTTCAATAGGAACAGAAGGATCGGGAGCGTGCAAAATGTATAGAGGATGGCATTCACGCTTTAGAGTATGTAAGCTGAGCTCGCATGCAGAGCGAAGAGAATCGGGTCGGCCGTCGCAAATCCAGGACCCATTCGGACGAGCTAGACCCCCCTTTGTAATAATTAGGTACTCTTCAGTGGAGTAGGCAGATAGTGCTTCTTGCAGCAATTGTTCATTGTGACCGAGATCGTGATCATCAAGGCAGTACGTATCGGCAGTGTCAAATAACGTGATTCCGCTTTCGAAGGCAGCCTGGATGGTCGCGATAGCTTGCACTCGGTCAGGTCTGCCGGCTACAGATAGTGGAGCGCATCCTAGGCCGAGCTTAGACACCTGTATTTGAGTAGTACCAAGCAGTGTGTGCATCATGAATAACTTTACCTCCTCTAATGGAAAAATGAAGCAGGAAATTTAATCATTTGTATACTGTTACTGTGAAGGGAAGAGAAGGTTTCGTTTTTATTTTCGTCAGAACGGTTTTCATTATTTTTAAATAAAAACAAGGAAGACGATAGGGATAATCGTGTATAATAGATTAAACTTTTTATGCCTGTAAAATGGATTAGAGAAAATATTTATAGATTGGCCTATTGCCAACTTGCGCACATATCCGCTATAATGTCCTCTATAAATAAACAAAAGTCTTTATACGGAGGACTCAATCATGGCAGAGCGATATTACTTGGTGAGAGAAGACATATTGCCAGAGGCGGTAGTGAAGACGGTAAGAGCGAAGCAATTGCTCGCGACAGGTGAAGTGAAGACGGTTCATGAAGCTGCAGAACGAGTTGATTTGAGCCGCAGTGCTTTTTACAAATATAAAGACGGTATCTTTCCGCTCAATCAATTGGAGCGCGAACGGATTGTAACGATCTCAATGGATTTGGATCACCGTTCAGGCATTTTATCTAAAGTGCTTGGTTCTGTCGCTTCCTATGAGGGAAACGTATTGACAATCAATCAGACGATACCCCTGCAAGGAATTGCGAATGTTGTAATCTCGGTTGAAACGTCACTTATCGCAGAGCCATTCGGCAATATGCTGGATGCGCTTCGGGATATCCCTGGGGTAAAGCGTGTGACGATCATCGGACAAGGGTAAGTGTACTTGCTTAATTACATCGGTATTACTCTATAACTACATTAGATACAGACAGCTGCTGGGAGAAGGGGAGGAACTGATTTATGAAGCCGATTAAAGTTGGATTGCTAGGATTGGGGACGGTAGGAACTGGTGTTGTACGTATTGTGGAGGGGCATCAAGAGGATTTGTCCAGCCAAGTGGGCTCACCGATTGTAATTGAGAAGGTACTCGTGAATGACATTCATAAGGAGCGCAGCATTAGCATTCCTGAACATAAGCTAACAGAACATGCAGAAGATATTATTAACAACCCGGATATTGATATTGTGATTGAAGTCATGGGTGGTCTTGAGCCAACGAAGCAATATATTATGGATGCGCTGGAGCGCGGCAAACATGTGGTTACGGCGAACAAAGACTTAATGGCGCTGCATGGGCGTGAAATTATGGCCAAAGCGAAAGCGAATCATTGCGATGTATTGTACGAGGCAAGTGTAGCTGGAGGCATTCCGATTATCCGCACCTTGATGGAGAGCTTCTCATCTGACCGGATTAAGAAAATTATGGGGATTGTGAACGGAACGACGAACTTCATTCTGACGAAGATGAGCAAGGAAGGCGCGGGCTATGAGGAAGTGCTGAGGGAAGCGCAGCAGCTTGGATATGCAGAAGCTGACCCTACTTCGGATGTAGAAGGGCTTGATGCTGCACGCAAGATGGCCATCTTAGCAACACTTGGCTTCCACGCGGACGTGGCGTTGGAGGATGTTGAAGTTCGCGGAATTTCACAAATCAAAAAAGAAGACATTATGTTTGCGAAGCGTCTCGGTTATGAGATGAAGCTGCTCGGTATCGCAGAACGTCAGGATGATCAGATTAGTGTTGTTGTGCAGCCTACGATGGTCAGCAATGCTCATCCGCTTGCTTCGGTCAATGGCGTCTTCAACGCTGTATATGTGTATGGCGAAGCCGTTGGCGAGACGATGTTCTATGGCCCTGGTGCTGGTGAGATGCCTACAGCCACTTCTGTTGTCGCAGACTTGGCGGCTGTCATCAAAAATATGAAGCTCGGCGTGAACGGATTGCGGGCGCTGACTCCATATAAGGAAAAGAAATTGAAAACAGATGATCAAATTTCATATAAGAACTTTATTCTTCTTCATGTGGAAGATAAGGCGGGGGTATTGGCACAGATTACGCAAGTATTCGCGGAGTACGATGTGAGCCTCGATTCCGTCGTCCAACAGCCGAATTCGCATAATCCAGATGCTGAAATTATCATTATCACACATCAAGCCAGCCAAGCGAACATGAAGAAAGTGTTTAAGCATTTTGAAAACTTGGATGTTATTAAATCCATCAAGAGTGCATATCGGGTAGAAGGCTAATCCACCAATCAGGCAGCAGAAAAGGGGTTATTTCGATGAGATACATGGGACTACTAGAAACATACAAATCATATTTGCCTATCAACGACAATACGCCAAAGCTGACACTGCATGAGGGGAATACACCGCTCATTCGCGCGGATCGTCTATCCGAAGAGCTTGGATTGAATTTGTATTTCAAATATGAGGGATTGAACCCTACTGGATCGTTCAAGGATCGCGGCATGGTTATGGCAGTAGCGAAGGCGGTAGAGGAGGGGAGCCGCACAATCATGTGTGCTTCTACAGGCAATACATCTGCTGCGGCTGCAGCTTATGCAGCTCGTGCTGGCTTGAATTGTATCGTTCTCATACCGAACAATAATATTGCGCTCGGCAAGCTCGCTCAAGCAATGATCTATGGTGCCAAAATTATTGCGATTCAGGGCAACTTCGACCGTGCTTTGGAGATCGTGAGAGAGATTACGGCCAAGCACCCGATTACACTCGTGAATTCGGTAAATCCATATCGAATCGAGGGTCAGAAGACGGCGGCTTTCGAAGTGTGTGATCAATTGGGGAAAGCGCCCGATGTGCTTGCAATTCCGGTTGGCAACGCTGGCAATATTTCGGCTTATTGGAAAGGGTTCAAGGAATATCATGCTGCCGGCAAGACAGACTCCCTGCCGAGAATGGTAGGGTTTGAAGCAGAAGGTGCAATGGCGATTGTAAAGGGTGAACCGATTGCGGAGCCGGAGACGGTGGCTACTGCTATCCGAATCGGTAATCCGGCAAGTTGGAAGACGGCAGTAGAAGCTGCTGAACAATCGGCTGGCCAAATTAATTACGTAACCGACGAACAAATCCTTGAAGCTTATCAATTAATGGCTGCGAGGGAAGGGGTATTTGCTGAGCCGGGCTCTGCTGCTTCGCTTGCTGGTGTGCTGAAGCTTCATAAGGAAGGATACTTCAAGGGCGGAGAGACTGTGGTGAGCGTGCTTACTGGACACGGTCTGAAGGATCCGAATATCGCAATTAAGACAGTAGCGAAGGAACCGCTCGTCGTTCAGGATACAGAAGAAGCTGTTATGGAAGCAATTGCGAAGCTGGAGCGTGAACAATAATGTGGCGGGAAGAAGGGGTGCTCGTGCGTGTACCGGCGAGCACCGCGAATTTAGGGCCAGGATTCGATACATTGGGCATGGCGCTTCAACTTCATCTGTGGGTTGCGATGAAACCAGCGGATCAAGCTATCATTCGATTGCACGGCTCTGATCTTGAGGGGGTACCGACGGATGAGAGCAATCTTATCTATCGAATTGCACAATCAGTATTTGATGAGGCGGGAATTGATCGTCGCCCGATTGAAATGGAAGTATATAGTGAAATCCCGTTGACAAGAGGACTCGGAAGCAGTGCCTCAGCTATTATTGGCGGTTTGGTAGCGGCGAATCAGCTGATCGGTGAACCGCTCGATGTGGGTCGTCTCTACGACATGGCGACGGCTATTGAACGCCATCCTGACAATGTTGGAGCCTCCATCATAGGCGGGATTGTAGCAGCTGCATGGGATGGAGAACATACGACTTATGCTCGTGTTGAGCCGGATAGATACCTATCCACTGTGGTCGCTATCCCTCAGTTCCAGCTTGAAACAAAGCAAGCTCGAGGTGTGCTACCGAGCCAAGTAGACATGGCCAAAGCCGTATTTAATATCAGTCGGTCTTCACTTCTTGTAGCTGCGTTGAGCAGTGGGAGATACGACATCTTGTCTGAAGCGATGAAGGATTGTCTCCACCAACCATACCGTGCTCCGATGATTCCAGGTATGACTCATATTTTGGAGCATGCTGTGCAGCATGGTGCTCTTGGTGTCGCGCTCAGCGGCGCGGGCCCGACTCTGCTTGCGTTTATTGACAAGCGCAGTGACAGCCAAGAACTCATTTCGTTTATGCGAGATACTTTTAGTGAGCATCGAATCGATGCTGTTGTGAAGGAATTGGAGCCGAGTCATGAAGGTGCAGTATGTATTGGTACATGGGGCGATATGGAATCAATCTTATCTGCGCGCATGCTTGAATAGTCTACGAAGGAGTTAGCGTACATGGCACGAATTGCATTATTGCCGGAAGGCTCCGTTTCGCATGAAGCGGCATTGCATTTAGCAGGACATGATCATCAATTTGTACACTATAAGCTGATTTCGGATGTGTTTCTTTCGACTGCGCGTGGCGATTCAGAATATAGTGTCATCCCCATTGAGAATACAATTGAAGGTTCGGTCAACCTACATATGGACTGGATTGTTCATGAGGTGGATTTGCCGTTTCAAGCGGAATGGGTCTTTCCGTCTATTCAGAATTTGATTGGACGCCGTGAGGAACTGCAGGGAGATTGGGGCAGTATTCAAAAAGTAATGTCACATCCTGTAGCGATGGCACAGTGCATGCAGTACATTCGCAAGTATTTGCCGCATGCGGAACTCGAACATGTGAGCAGTACAGCTGAGGCAATCAATATTGTGAAGCAGAATCCAGGTCGCGGCTGGGCAGCTATTGGAACGACTGTAGGTGCGCATACGCATGGGTTGGATATATTGGCGCCAACAGTGACGGATCATAATAACAACTTTACTCGATTTGTGCTCATTGGGAGGAAGCCACTAGAATTACCTCCTTCAACTGCACATAAGACGACCATTTTGGTTACCTTGCCTGAGGATTTCCCGGGGGCGCTTCATCAGGTTTTGTCTGCATTTGCTTGGAGACGAATTAATTTATCTCGCATTGAGTCCCGTCCAACCAAGAGGAAATTAGGCAGTTATTACTTTTACATTGATGTAGAAATGGCGTTAGATACCGTTCTGCTCCCTGCTGCCATCGAAGAAATTGAAGCGATCGGCTGCCAAGTTCGTATTCTTGGTTCCTATCCAAGCTATTCGTATGAGTTTTCATTAGCGGATTCAAATGGCAGAGGGAACAAATAAATTAGGGCGTTCTTGGTTTAAGTATGGCTTGATGTAAGTCGTAAGAACGAGATAAAGAAAAATCACGGCGCTGCAAGCTGCAATGATATAAGTAGTTTTGTAGTGCTGTGCGAGTATTCCGGATCGTTGTCCTCCCTAACAAGGGAGGATTTTTTTGATTTTATTGCACACATGGATGTCAAACGCCTATTTGCTGCATAGGATAAAGTAGGTGATTTCGGGCTTATGTCCGGTAAGAGTAGGATGACGAACGTGTGGGAGGTTGCATGAAGTGAAAATACACATTGTCAAGAAAGGCGACACGCTATATGCGCTGGCGAAAAAATACGGAATTACTTTAGAAGAACTTATTGCTATGAACAGTCAGCTTGCTAACCCGAATGAACTGGATGTTGGCATGAAAATTAAAGTCCCGTCGACTCCGGTTCCCTCAAGTGGACATGAGATCGTTCACAAGCACGTTGTAAAGGAAGGGGACACCCTATGGAAATTGTCTAAAGCATGGGGAATACCTCTTCAAACTTTAATTGATGCGAATCCGCAGCTCAAAAATCCGAATGTGCTGGTGATCGGTCAAGTTGTAAACATCCCTAAAATGCAGTCAGATGGCAATGTTCCGGCCCCTAATGTTAATAAGCCGCCATCCTCTAAGGAAGAAATGACGAAGCCCAAGTCTGAAGTAACGAAACCGAAAGAAGAGGTAACGAAACCGAAAGAAGAAGTAACGAAACCGAAAGAAGAGGTC
>NZ_MAIS01000191.1:0-2679 GCF_001680695.1 Paenibacillus sp. KS1
GGATGCATTTATCACCCTCGTTGTTACCAATTCGTATTCTTCCGCTGAGCTGGTTTCGCTATTTGCCGCATGGTTTTCTGTCATGCTCGTTCCTCCTTTACATAGTTTGAATAGGTTAGTCGATCTCCAACTGCACACCCAGCTTATCCATCATCTCCTTGGTTCCGTGCTCGCGCTGAGCCGGTGTATCGTGGCCATCGAGAAAGACGCCTTGCTCGGTGAAAATCAGCTTTGTGCCTTCTCCCTCTGGCTTGAACTCGACGGTCGTTGCGGAAACGGAAATTCGCGTCTCGCCCATATCTAACGTATAGGTATAAACGATGCGCTCGTCTGGCACAATGTCGTGGTACCGGGCATTGAAGGTAAACACCGCTCCGCCGGGAGGCCCACCTTGAGTGCGTTCTCCACCGCCGACACGGAAGTCAAACTCATCTGCTTTCGAAAACCATTGCTCTTTCATGTGAGGATTCGCCCAATAGGCAAAAACCTTTGCTGGCGAAGCTTTGTACACTCGCTCAACGACGAAAGTGTGATGAATGGAAGATCGTTCGTTCATGATTTTCAGCTCCCTTGATTCGATTCGTCGGTATCCTTGTCGAGGAGGTCGCCCAGCTGATCCAGGCGATGCTCCCAATTCATCCAACGTTCGAGGATCACTTTTTCTTGGCTCTTTTTCATCATTTCTAATAATTTTGTAAAATCTTCAACCGTCACTGGTTGTTTCAAAAGCATGAGTTCGGACACGGATTCCAATCCGGCCAAAAGCTTTTGTTGCATCTGGATCGTTTCTTTTAGACGGGCGATTTGCAGCGACACAATTTGCAGCGGACTAAAGTGGCCGCCGGTTAATACGGACTTAATCTCCTCAAGCGATAAGCCTAGCTCTTTTAAGGACAAAATTTGCTGCAGTCTCGATAGGTCGGCCTGGTTATACAGCCTGTGCCCCGAATCGGAATGCGCCGAAGGAGAAAACAGGCCAATCTGATCGTAAAATCTCAATGTTCGTAACGTGAGTCCCGTGAGCTTAGCAAGATCTCCGACTTTCCAAAGCTGCTTCATAATCACCTCTTTTTGTGCTGCGCATCAATTTGCCGGCAACTATACTATAAAACATGACGTTACGTCAGGTGCAAGTGTTATCTCTTGAAACGGAAAAAATATAACGAAAAGGCCCTAACATAACGTTATGCTAGGGCCCTTCGTATTTCTAAATCACTCCAATTACATTTAAAAATACGATTATAATTGCAATTGGTGCTATATAGCGAAGTAAGAATAACCATAATACGAATAATTTATAGCCTTTATTTTTACTTACTTCCAATTCTCTCATTAACACATCTTTTTTCATTTTTAACGGTACGAAGATTGCAACTAATAATACACCGAGTGGCATAAGAACATTACTTACTGTAAAGTCTGCTAAATCAAAGACGGTTTTGCCAAACAATTCCACATCGCTTAATACGCCATAGGATAGCGTCGATGGAATCCCTACGACAAAGATTAGTAATCCGACAATCAGTGCCATTTTTTCGCGTTTTCCGTTCCCTTTTTTCGTTAAAGAGGCAACGCTAATTTCCAACATCGAAATTGCGGATGTTATCGTTGCAAAGAAAAATAGTAACAAGAAAATAATGAAGAATAGCTTTCCGAATGCCATTTTACTGAAAATCGCTGGCAATACAATAAATAATAGACCTGGCCCTTGAGATGGTTCCATTCCAAATGCGAATACAACCGGGAAAATAGCAAGTCCAGCAAGCAATGTAATCACAAGCGTTAAACCGACGATAGAAAATGCGGAACGCGGTAAACTTTCTTCTTTCGGTAAGTATGAGCTATACGTTACCATGACTCCTACACCGACAGATAATGAGAAGAACGATTGCCCCATCGCATATAACACAATTTCAGACGTTACATGTGAGAAATCTGGTTGTAAGAAGAAACGAACTCCTTCTCCAGCACCATCTAATGTAAGTGCTCGAACAATTAAGACAAAGAATAAAACAAATAGTGCGGGCATGAAATATTTATTTACTTTTTCAACACCGTTTTGTACACCTTTACTTACAATAAAAATAGTAATCAAAATAAATAATAGCTGTGCTCCAACCGCCAAATATGGATTGGAAATGATTTCACCAAAAGTTGCTTCGTATGCGCCATTTCCTTCCCATAGTCTGCCTGTAATTGCGTTCCATAAATATAATAGAATCCATCCTCCTACAACACTGTAGAATGAAAGCAATATGAAGCATGTTACAATCCCTAATTTACCGACCCACGGCCATAGCGTCTTTGGAGCAATATCTCTGTATGCCTCAACAGCCTCTTTTTGTGCACTTCTTCCAATTACAAATTCCGCCAATAATAACGGTAAACCAATTAATAAAGTAAAACCGATGAAAATAAGAAAGAAGGCACCGCCGCCTCCAATACCGGCCATATATGGGAACTTCCAAATCGCGCCAAGGCCAATTGCTGAACCTGCTGCAGCTAAAATGAAACCTAATTTCGATGTCCATTGCTGTGAATCCATCGCTTTATCTCCTCTCTGCTTCTTCTATTTCTTTGTCTATTACGATTCGGTCTTTATTCATATTGTTCTATCGTGGATCCTTTCTCATACAACCACTTCCTTTCAAATAAAAAACGTCCCTACGTAAATACGTA
>NZ_MAIS01000076.1:0-30204 GCF_001680695.1 Paenibacillus sp. KS1
CTGGAAGCTGTTCGGTACTACATTTTGATGTGCACCGTGTGTCTGTGAAGTGATGCTGCCTACATACCCGCTCGATTGAAAGTTGTTCGGTACTACCTGTTGTTCAGACTGTTGCGAAGTATAGCTATGTACGTATCCTGACGGTTGAGGAGATGCACCTCTTGTCACATCAACGTTTAACGCTCCATAGCTTCCAGCACCCAAGTTGCTGCTCAAACCATAGCCAGAAGAGATTCCCGTTCCATAGCTGGCACTATTGCTTGTATAAGATACCGGATTGGACGTTCCTTCATTCACCTGCTGCACCAAATCCCGAAATTGTTGTTGACCTGGCTGGTGCAAGTACTCATTCGACATATGCCTATTCCTCCTATGCGATCGCATCTTATCCGTATGCCGCACTTATATTCACGGCGCACGATGTTAGTATGGATGAACAAGAGGAACAATTATGCATTTTACAGAAAAATTGAAGCAGCCGATGAAATAAACGTCATCCACCTACTTTAGACTGGTTCAAACGCTGACGGGCACTATGATAGGAGGCATCTGCAGGAATGAGCTGTCCGGCCTTGCCTAGTCCGAATGCAGGCATATGGTTATAGACCGCTTCATACTGGCCAGGTTCAATCCGATACGTCTCATGGTAAACGCCAACCTCACCAGCCTTGCCGGTCTGATGGAACTTACGCCATGTTTCCTTATGGAACCCGTTTTTGGCATACCGCTCCAAGTCATCGAAGGAGCGCCAGTACTGCACCAGCATCGGACCATTTCGCCCAATAAAATATTCGGCATGCAGAAATCCATGCTCCTTGTCTTGATACAGCTCTTTCATCATACGCGGCATGGCCCGTGCAACTGGCAGCCATTTGCGTACCGCAAGCCAACGATTCACTCTCATCCCGATAATAAAGACAACGAATGAGCCTTCCATCTTGGCCGCAAAGCGCCCCCTATGGATCCCCATCTCTATCCCTCCCTATTTTGCTAGCACTTCTAAATGCTCCATATAACAGGCCATAATATCATCTCCGCGCATCATAAGATGGGCCGTTAAATAGGTTCCATAAAAAATCGTAAACAGCATTTCCGTCATTTGCCCGACACTATAACGTTCTGTGGCTTCTCCTTTGGCGATCGCCTCTTCAGCAATGCGCCGCATGAGCACATAAAGATTTGGATCAATTTCGCGAGCCCGCTCCTCTTTCCCAGGGAAAAGCAGATGAATCTCAGCATCCGTCAACATCGGCATAAGTGGATGCATCTTCTCTTCTGCAAGCAGTCCCACAAGACGCAGCATGATGCCAGGCCGAGCATGGTCATCCTCAACAATGCAGGCGAATAAATGCTTGGCAGCATCCCAGCCCCGCAGCCCCTGTTCGTCGATTTCTAGCCAGCGCTTCGTCAACCACACGCACATGTAATAGACAAGCACATCTTCCTTTTTCGGGAAGCACTTAAAAAAGGTCACCTTCGACACTTCCACTTGCGCACATATATCTTCCACTTTCATCTCACGAAAGGATTGCTCCACACTCATGTCCAAGCAAGCTTCGTAAAGTGCTATTTTTGTCTTTGCCTTCTTCCGCTCTCTCAGCGAGATATTCAACATCCCCATTTCTATTTCCAATCCTTTCTTGCCGGCAATGCATTAAATATACTTGAGTAATTAATTTAACTCAAGTAAACTTTTTTGTCGAGCGTAAATTCCCCTTCGTTTGGACTCTGTGCCCTTTTTATGTACAATGGAGTGGAAAGTAACTATAGAAAAGGAGATAGATACGTGTTTGAATGGAAAAATATTATTCGCGGGATTCTGATTGGGGCAAGTGACCTGATTCCCGGAGTAAGTGGGGGTACAATTGCTGTTGTACTCGGATTCTATGAGAAACTGATCGCTTCAATCAGCGGGTTCTTCAGCCGGGAGTGGAAGAAGCATCTAGGCTTCCTCATCCCGCTAGGCATCGGTGTCGGTTCAGCGATTTTGCTGCTTAGTAAAGTAATGAAGTGGCTATTGGCCGAGCATCCGCAGCCAACCTTTTTCTTCTTCCTTGGACTTATTGTTGGTATATTGCCATTTTTGTGGAGAGAAGCAGATGGATCGCGCAACTTCAAGCCTGTCCACTATATTCTGCTGCTGATTGGAGCCGCTGCCGTAGCGTGCACAGCATTTTTCAAACCAGACGATCATAACTCGATTATTGAGCTCACAGCATCCTCAGGGGTATTTTTATTTTTCGCTGGATGGCTCGGAAGCATGGCAATGATTCTGCCTGGCGTAAGCGGTTCATTCGTATTACTCCTGCTCGGCGCTTATCCGACCGCAATTCACGCCTTGTCAACACTGAACTTGCCGCTCATTGCCATTATTGGCGCCGGGGTAATCGTCGGATTCATTGTTAGCACGAAGTTCATCCGCTTCTTGCTTGCCAAGTTCCCATCAATCATGTATGCCATCATTATCGGCATGGTCGTTGGCTCTCTGGCCGTTGTTTATCCAGGACTGAACGGCTCAATCGGTACACTTGCCATTAGCATCCTAATGATGATTCTCGGATTTGCTGCCGCCTATGGATTAGGGAAGCAGCAGCCGCAATGATAAAAGCTTCGACTACAACATGATTGCTTATACGACAGCAAGGCACCTCATCTTATTATCAGAAGATAAGGTGCCTTGCTGTATGAATGCACGATATGATGTTCAAATGTTGTAGGTAAGGTGCCAAAATTATACGTGCTGTGCCTCTAACGGGCATCTGACAGCTGGTGATATTGATTATGCAGCGGACGCAGCTCAAGCCAGCGTTGGAAGGATAGACCTTCCTGCTGCTCCTCATAGAGCGGATGCTCCGCCTCGCCAAGATGCGCCTCTGGCAGCTTCGATGAGCCCTGGAATGTCAATTGCACAGGCAATGTCAATGTATCCGGGTAGCCTGGAATTGCAGATGATAGGCGTCCCTTCACGTGGCGCACCTTGCTGGATGCCGAATGTCGCACATGTTCGGGATTAATTTGAACCCATACATCCCAGCTCACTTGCCCTCTGCCATTGCGGAACGGTACTGTCAATCTGCTGTGTATATAGTAATATTCATCGTCCATGATGCATTCATCCGGTGTCAGTTGACACCGTTCTTCCCGTTCCCACGGCTCAATCTCCGTTACATAGAATGGTGCTGAACAATCCGTGTACACACTCGCCACAGGAGCATCGCTTGGCTTCCTTAATCGTGTGCGATGCCTCCGGCGTTTTCCTAGCAATTCTGCTCTACTTTCTCTCTCTTCCATATCTCTCCACTCCCTCTACTTATTTTTTACGCAAAAATAGGGAAAATGAAAGAGGGAAAATGTGAACATTTCTCAACAAAATTCTACAAAGTACAACAAAAATGTTGTCTGTTCGTGTCGAATGATAAAAAAATGCGCCTTTATTCGGTATTTCTCCTCTCTGTTTCAGCGGTAAATCAGATAGAAGTTGCAGATAGAATCTACGTGAAAGTCAATCGCATCCTAATGACAGCTCGTGGTCATGAATCTTCCCATAAAAAAACCTGCATGCGGCAGCTGCAGGTGGAAATGTAAAATATGATCCGTCGTTCCATCTTTATATTAACGATTAAGCAAGCTCCCTACATAGCGAAGCAATTCATTGGCGCAAACTGGGCAATACCCATGTTCCTCCATCAGCCTGGCTGAGACCTCATTAATGCGTTTCAACTGCGTTTCATCTGGCGTTTTCGTGGACGTCGTAATCTTGACGATATCCTTCAAGTCAGAGAACAGCTTCTTCTCTACCGCCTCACGCAATCGGTCATGGCTGTTGTAATCGAATTTGCGTCCCTTGCGAGAATACGAAGACAGCCGAATGAGGATCTCTTCCCGGAACGCCTTCTTCGCATTTTCCGACACGCCGATTTGTTCCTCAATTGAGCGCATAAGCCGCTCATCTGGATCCAGCTCCTCATCCGTAAGCGGATCGCGTATCTTCTTCCAATTGCAAAATGCCTCAATATTGTCTAGATAATTCTCGAACAAGGTCTTCGCAGATTCTTCGAACGAGTAGACAAATGCCTTCTGCACTTCCTTCTTCGCAAGGCTGTCGTACTCTTTGCGAGCAATCGAGATATAGTTGAGATATCGTTCCCGTTCCTCCTTCGTAATCGAAGCATGCTGATCCAAGCCGTCCTTCAAGGCACGCAGTACATCTAATGCGTTAATGCATTGAAGATTCTGCTTTATAAGCGCACTTGATATCCGGTTAATAACATATCGAGGATCTACGCCTGACATCCCTTCCTCGGAAAATTCACTTTGCATTTCCTTCAGATCATTGTCCTTATAGCCTTCCACCTCTTCACCGTCGTACATCCGCATCTTCTTCACTAAATCCATGCCCTGCTTCTTGCTCTCCTTCAATCGGGTCAAGATGGAGAATATGGCAGCTGCCTTGAGCGCATGCGGCGCAATATGAACATGACCCATATCGCTCTGACTGATCAGCTTCGAATAGATGCGCTCTTCCTGCGACACCTTCAAGTTATACGGGATCGGCATGACAATCATACGGGATTGAAGCGCCTCATTCTTCTTGTTCGCGATGAAGCCTTTGTACTCCGCCTCATTGGTGTGAGCGATGATGAGCTCATCGGCCGAGATCAGCGCAAATCGTCCAGCCTTGAAATTCCCCTCCTGTGTGAGCGACAGCAGATTCCACAGGAACTTCTCATCGCACTTCAGCATCTCCTGGAATTCCATCAAGCCGCGGTTCGCCTTGTTCAGTTCCCCATCGAACCGATACGCGCGCGGATCAGACTCCGAACCAAACTCCGTTATCGTAGAGAAGTCAATGCTTCCCGTTAAGTCCGCAATATCCTGCGACTTCGGATCCGATGGACTGAATGTCCCGATCCCAATCCGATTTTCCTCCGATACAAGCACTCGTTCCACCAGCACCTGCTCGATGTCGTTGTCATATTCCGTCTTCAATCGCAGTTGGCATGACGGGCAGAGATTTCCCTCAATGCGAACACCCAGCTCGCGCTCAACCTCAGGCCGAAGTTCATTCGGTATCAGGTGCAGCGGTTCTTCATGCATAGGGCAGCCCTTGATTGCATATATAGCTCCCCGCTCGGTTCGGGAGAACTGCTCCATACCCCGCTTCAGCATCGTGACCAGGGTTGATTTCCCTCCGCTCACAGGCCCCATCAATAGCAATATCCGCTTCCGCACATCAAGCCGCTTCGCAGCAGAGTGGAAATATTCTTCCACCAGCTTCTCAATGGCACGGTCAAGACCGAATATTTCCTTATCGAAAAACTTATATCTGGTCTGCCCGTTAACCTCTTCCACACCATACGACGCAATCATCTCATACACGCGCGCATGTGCCGTCATCGCCGGAGCGGGGTCACGACGCAGCAACTCGACATATTGTTTAAATGTTCCGGTCCAGGCCAATTGTTCACTTTCGGCACGATGTTCTGAAATCCGTTTGAATATGTCCATCCCTTTAAACCTCCATTGCTCCCGATTTGCAACACAGCCCTCCATCGCCGCTTTGCGTCTGTCTCACTTTAGAGAAAAAATTAGTGTACTACATAACTATGCGGAACAAGCCTGTGAATATCACGAAATTTTCTGCATATACAAGCCCAACCTTTGGTTCGATCATGAGCATGGTATAATGGGACGAAGAGTTATAGGAAAGAGGCCCGGAGAAATCATCACATGATTTGTCCCCCCTTTTTCATCGGGAAAGGAGCAACCGTTCGTATGGGCAAATCAACATCCCCTTCTACTCGAGCCAAAAAAACGAAGCAATCTGCACGCTCACAGAGTGCATCGCCTGTCCGCTCGGATTCAGTCGCAGCAGAGCTGGAGCAACAACAGGAGACGAAGGAGACGAGAGAGAAGCAAGTGGACTCGTCTAGAGTCATTCTTAAAGAATCAGAGCTGTACGCCCCAATTAAGACGTACTTTGAAGCGATTGGATATCATGTTCGGGGTGAGGTTCGCCATTGTGATATGGTTGCTATCCGCCCAGATGCGCCGGAAGCAGAGCCGATTATTATCGAATTGAAGTCTTCCTTCAACGTAACGCTGCTGCTTCAGGCGCTTGATCGGTTAAAGCTGTCGTCGACCGTATACGTTGCTGTTGCCAAAAAAAAAGCAACCCGCAGCAGCCACCCGGTTTCCGGACTTCGACAATTATGCGAACGGCTCGGATTAGGCTTTCTGCTCGTCACCTTCTATAAACGCAAGGCGCCATTTGTGGAGGCGATCTGTCATCCACCAGGGTGGGTAGAGCAAGCGGAAAAAGTGGTGTATAATTCAAAACCTGTCAGAACGTCCAAGACTAGAGCCGCAAGACTTGTCCGTGAATTCCATGCGCGCAGCGGCGACTATAACGTAGGCGGCACGACGAAGCAGCCGCTCGTTACAGCCTATCGTGAGAAAGCGCTTCGAGTGGCTAATGTGCTGCAGGAGGGCCCGCTTCGAGCTGCAGTTGTTCGCAGCAGAGCTGCAGTTGGTGATGCGGCCAGCATTTTGCAGAAAAATTACTACGGGTGGTTCGAGCGCCAGAGCCGGGGGATTTATGCATTGACCTCCGAAGGGACAGCGGCTATTGCACAATATGCGAATATTCTTGCGCAGCTGCCAGGATTATCGCCTTAGTCCATTTTCGGATTTTTTACCCTGTCGCGGCAACAGATCGTTAGCCATATATCTCAGACCTGTCCAATGCAATCCATTTCCAACCCCATCCAGTTTCAAAAAAAAGCAAGCAGCCCAGACAGGACTGCTTGCTTCTCATGATCTCTACATTTACGAACGTTTTGCGTACGATTGCTTACACACCAGAGTAACGGCCCAAGAATTCGGAGGCTGCCTCTGTCAGGCGCTCCATTCCGGTACGGATGACACTCGGCTGCGCAAACGAATAGTTAAGACGCATTGTGTTGCGATTTGGTTCACCTGCATAGAAGGACATGCCCGGAACGAATGCTACACCCTTCTCTACAGCAACCTTGAGCAATGCTTGGGCATCCAAGCCTTCAGGAAGCTCTACCCAGAAGAACATGCCGCCTTGAGGCGTATTCCACTTCGCGTCCTTCCACATCTCCTGCTGCAATTCGGAGGCCATCGTCTCCATTCGTTCTTTGTACACGGAAGACAGCTTGCGAATATGTCCATCCAGATCAAATACTTCTGGCAAGAGCATCTCACTAAGGATCAATTGATCCAGAACACTGGAATGGAGATCCGCAGATTGCTTCGCGCGAGCCATCATGCGAATAACCTGCTTATCCGCAACGATCCAGCCTGTGCGCAGTCCTGGGGCAACTGTCTTACTGAACGTGCTCGTATAGGCTACAATTCGCTCCTCTGTTTTCCCTTCCAGGGAAGCGATATTCGGTACCTTGTTATCTGTAAACTTCAAATCTCCGTATGGATCATCCTCAAATATGAGAACTTCATGCTCGCGGCATAGATCCAGCAACGCTTGTCTGCGCTCCAGGCTCCATACTCGTCCTGTCGGATTGCTGAACGTTGGTACTACATATACAAATTTCGGATTATGTTCTTTCAGCTTAGCAGCCAGATCTTCCGGAACCATACCGTTGCTGTCGCTCTCCACCGGAATGATGCGGGCGCTGTAGGAACCAAGCACTTGCAGGCAAGCAAGATAAGTTGGATTCTCCACGAGGACAACATCACCTGGATCCAGCAATGCTCTTGCGTACAAGTCAATCGCTTGCTGAGAGCCTGATGTAACTAGAATCTCATCTGCTTCCGATTCAATGCCGCGATTGGCCTGCATACGAGCAGCCAGTCTCTCACGCAGCACAACGGCACCTTCTGTCAATCCGTATTGCAAGGCTTGCGGGCCTTGACGGAATACACGCTCAGAAGCTTCACGAATCGCATCAATTGGGAACAGTTCGTCTGCCGGTAATCCTCCAGCGAAAGAGATTATCGACTTGCCCTGTGTTAATTTCAAAATATCGCGCACTACCGAGCTCTCTACAGAGCGAACGCGAGCAGAAAAATTATATTGCATAACGGTATCATCCCTTCCTATTTCCAAAAATGATACACCCAACGCTTTATTAATGCAATGGTGAGTATGATTTGCAGTCATCACAATCTTGTCACATGTAAGCGCATCCGGCATCATAAATACATTATATAGAAATTGTGCGCAAAGTTTAAAGCCCCTTCATTGTTGGGTGCAGTACTACTACTATTCTATGTCTTATCGATGGTAACTACTATACCTCAATACATATTAATAATCGTTCAAGGTACAACTAGCTCTCGTGCGGCTTTAGTGAATGAACATGGAGCGATTGTACATCGTTTTCTTCCACATAGACACGATTTATGCAGGGAATCTAACCCGCTATTTTAAAATTCCAAAAAAAGGAGCATCCTGTCACCGAAGCTGGTGATGAGACGCTCCTTTTTCATATGCAGTAATTATGAAACCTCAACTGCACGCTATGCGCTTGGCTCTCCGCCGCGAAGCAGTCCATTCATCATGCGGAATGGAATCGAAATAATAATGCAGACGCCTTCTCCTGGTGAAGCATCCCACGTCATACTGCCATTCAACAGAAGAACACGGGCACGGAGGAGCTTCAGTCCCTTCACCTTCGCACGTTCATTGAACACAGCTGCTGCTTCAAAACCAACTCCATCATCTTCATATAGAATGACAATTTGCCCTTCATCCTTACGTACTTGAAGGTCAATATTTTTGGCATAAGCATGCTGGGCTGAATTATGCAGAAGCTCCTGCACCATACGGAATACATGCAGCTTCATAGCCGGATACAGTGCATCAATCCCAGCTTCCTGATCCACTTGGAAATGAACGCGCTCGCTCCACTCTCCGCATTCTCCTTCAATATATTGCCGAACCGCATTAGCGAAGCCCGCCGTGTGCATAAGCTGCGGATCAAGCCCCAGACAGGTATGCCGCAGTTCCATATTCACGTCTGTCAACTGCTTCTCTACTTGAGCTAGCTGCTCCCGAACAGCGGTCGCTTCCGTGTTTGCGTGAATGGCATCAAGCTGCATGCCAACATCATGCAAGCGCCGCATAACCGTATGCTGCAGCATGTTGGACAGTTTCCCTTTGTCCTTCTCCATAGAGCCGAACATTTTCTCAATCACCCACGGCCCTGTTGTTAAGGATTGCAAGGTTACAGGCTTCCGTTCGGTTTCCCGTTTCAGCCGCTCTACTTGCGTATTCAGCAAATGAATCATCATCACTTTCTTCATGCCGATATTCATATAGCGGATTAACTGACGTATCCATTCTTGTTCCTCCATGTTCAGCTCAGTTCCATCTTCACGATGTGCGACTACCAAATACGCAATGTACACATCATGCCGCTCAACCTCGAACCAATAAGCCGACTCGGAATAGAATTGACCCGAACGAACTCGCCGCTCCACATCTGTTGCATCGAGTCCACCATCAATATAGAGCTCGATATCATTATGCGGGTTTTTGATCACAAGTGCTGCCCCCCGAACCTTCAAGGTCTTGATGAGGGAGTAGAGGATCGCCTTGCTCCATTCCTGCATCGTATCTAGTGCAGTTAATTGAGCCGTAATCAGCTGCAGCGACTCCTTCAGCCGCTGATTGCTCGGATAAATTGCTGTTGTAAGCTTCCGATTGAAGTATGGGAAGCTGTACAGCAGAACGGACAATAAGATAACGATAAAGCCAAAGCTGAATATATGCTGCACGATCGTATGAGATTCAACGAAGATGATCGCATTCAATCCAACAAGGAGTGCCCCCGGAACCATGGCGATAAGAATAAGCGACACGACCCGCTTAATGACAATCTCAAAGTCAGACAATTTATGGAACCGATTCAAATACACGAAGCTTAATGGCAGCAACAGTGTGAACCAGCCTGTCAGCAGCGGCGATACAAGCGGATCCTGACGGAAAATCATTGGAACATAGGTCAATAACAGGATAGGTGTAAATGCAATCCCCATCCATATCCACACATAACGAATGACAGATGCGATATGAGGGGAGCTTAACCGATTGTGATAATAAGTGGATGCGATCCAATAGAAATTGTAGGCCACCCCGCTCACAAAGAGCCAATCAGCAACGATATTGTCAATTTGGTACACGTCGTACACATAATCAGTCATAAGAAGCGTTGTTTTTAACACAAAGTATAAGCCAACGATTCCATAGAACAGGTGAATGCCGCGCCGTGAGTAAGCGATCCCCGCTTTCTCATAGAAAAATTGTGCGATGAAGTGCAGCAGAACGATCGGTATTAAGGCTACGGCGCACCAAATTATAATCTGACCAAGCATATCTCCCCGGAATGTAGCTCCCATGCTCATATAGATGATGACCATTATAAGCAGCAAGCAGGACAGCATTCTCATGGACAAGCTGGAACGTTCCTTCCACCATATGTATCCTGCAAGTACAATGAAGATAAACTCACTCGCAAATGGCAGTACTCCGGAATACGGATGGCGCGGTTCATGCGCCATATCGATAAGCCTGCTATGCCCAGAGTGATCGATAACGAAATATTCCGCTTGTTCAAGCGTGTGCCATCGTCGGACGGTTGGATGTTCACTTGGCGGGCTGCCGTTAATGCTTACAATCCGATCTCCAACCTGCAGCTGCTGTCTTGTCGCGAATGCCTCATTGGAGAATTCAGCGATTGTCCATACCCCCTGCTCTACTTGCACACGGATCCCTAAATAAGGATACCGAATCGTTACAAATACGAACCAACATTGCAAGACGAGCAAAAGCAATAACCCTATTTTTGTAATCGTTTTCAAATTTTTCGATTTTATTTCTATTTTTTCCATTTCTCTTTTTTACCCCTGACAGAAGAATCATTTATCGACAATTTTCATCATAAACCTTACTTTATTCTAACGAACGCTTCCTGTAACTTCAATGCAAGATTTGTATGAATTTTGCATCTCCGCCCCCAATAATGATAGAATTCATGCTAGAATGGGTAATGTTTTTACGTTACCATTCGACTTCTTTCGAGGTGATTCAATTGCAACCAACAGCACAGACGGAACGCGACACGGCACGTCGCTCCCGAACGAAGACGAGCGGAGCTAGCGCCAAATGGTTTCTCCTCTTCTGGGTCATTATGATCGGTATTGGAGTAACGGCTACCTACTTCTACAGCACTCATATGAAGAAAACAATGCTTCAGGAAATTCAAGTGCAAACCGAGGCCCAACTGCAGCAAGTCAAATTAGACTATGAAAAGCAGCTCGGCGAGTTAAATAAGAAGATGGATGCCATGCAAAGCAAAGTTCAATCGTTCAATGAACTACTTACGTTTACAAAGGATAATACTTCGAACAAAACAGACAACAGCAACAAGCTGTATACACAATTGAACGAAGTGAAGAAGCAGCTTGCGGAGCTGCAGAAGAAGATGGATTTGTTGAAATAACAAGCGAGGCGGTTTTTATGAAATTGCAAGTAAAAGTGGTCAATCGGCTATTCATGATGATCACTGCACCTTTTCTTGGCATGATGATCTGGATGCTGATCTCTTCGCAGAGCGTGTCGCTTCAATTCGATAACAAGCCGCTTGCGGAGCCAGCAGCATTCAATAAGACGCAGGCTCAAGTATCCTCTCAATTGGATCAAGCGAAGGAGACGGCCGTCTATACAATCGAATCCGTACGACGTATCTCTACCTTGTATAATCGGACGACCACAACGATGAATGACATCGTTCAATCGGCGAACAGCCAAGCGAAGCGGCCAGAGCGTATCTATGATCGCCGGATATCATCGCGGCTCGGCACACCGAAGGAGCGCATCGACAGCGAGAAGCTGCGCGCGGAATTATACACAATCAATCAGCCCACTTATCGTGGATATGCGATGAAGGTCAAATTGAAGGATCCGCAGGCAATGCAAATGACGCTTGGCCGCGACGAGTATGGTGGATCGGAGACGACGATGCAAGCTGTAAAGCGGCATAATGCCATTGCTGGCATTAACGCTGGCGGTTATGCAGAGAGCAGAGGCAAACGCTATCCACTTGGAACGACCGTGGTGAATGGCAAATACGTCCCCTCATTCGAACCAAGCTTCAAGAATCTGTCCTTCGTCGGCATGGACATCAATTCCCGCTTGATTGGCGGACAGTTCTATCAGAAGGAAGAGCTGGACAAGCTTAAGCCTGAATATGGAGCAACCTTCGTCCCTGTTCTATTAAAGAATGGTGCGAGTCTTACGATCCCTGATAAATGGAAGACGTCACCCGCGAGGGCGCCCCGTACCGTTATCGGCAATTACAAGGATGATCAGCTGCTCATCTTAGTTGTAGACGGCTATAACGAAGGCGGCAGCTCCGGTGCTACGTTGGAGGAACTGCAGCGCAAGCTGGCGAATCTCGGCGTAAGAGATGCATACAACCTGGATGGTGGAGGCTCATCGACGCTTGTATTCAATGGACGAGTTGTCAACACACCATCTGATGGCGAGATGCGATCTCTTCCTACTCATTTCTTGTTCTTCAAATGACAACTTACGGAACAACCTGCATTTCATATTTTCATTTTGGTATGTTTTGGGTATAATAAAGGCATCCATTGGGGGTGTGCATATCATGTCCGTAACTTTTGGGATCATTATGCTCGTATTCGCAATGTTCATCGTAGCTATGTTAACAGCTGGCTACAATGAGGATAAGACGAGCGGCTTGTAAGAAGAAGGAGCTTTCCGATTGCGGGAGGCTTCTTTTTTATGCTTCCATTTCTAAATATGGATACATCCGGTTGGATTGACACCCGTTACCTAACTTGATACGATAAGAATAACGAGGCATTTCGCCCCACTGGGGCGAGATGCCTTCGTGCATATTTATAGGATTTTACATTTAATGGTCTACTGTGAGGAAAGGACTGATGCAATGATCCAGGTAAGAGAGTTTGTAGACGTAGGCTCAGTGACAGCGGAGCAGAAGGCAAATGAGTTTTTGGCAACGCTGCAGGAAGAGCAAGTTATTGAGATTAAATACTCGGCAGGTTATCGCCCAAATCGCGAAATCTCCGAGCAAAGAAGCTGTATATTGGTCATCTATCGGACAGCTAGCGTTCCTGCTGGGAAGCATGAGCCATAGCTGCGATCAACGAACATATCAAAAGGAGAGGTTTGTCATGATGCAGCATTTTCAGGCAGTAACAAGAAACAGTGAGAATCGGGGAGCACTTCGGCAGCTTCGCAAGGAAGGACGGCTGCCTTGTGTCCTGCTGCACAAGGGGACGAGCGTGAATCTTCACTTGGATGAGAAGAAGTTCTCCATGTGGGTCAGAGATACGAAAAGCAGCCAATTGGAACTCAGCTTCGATGGAGCGGATCCGATTACAGCAACCGTCAAGGAGATTCAGCGTCATCCTGTTACGAATGACATTGTGCATGCTGACTTACTGCGTATGTAATTCCCCTGCATTTCCTTCAAGCACTACTACTAGCATAATCATACAGCCAAGGTCGGAGAATCTCCTCTCCCCTTGGCTTATTTATATCTCCACAAATTAAAAAGAAGCATCACCGAGTGTGATGCTTCGCCTCTTGTTTCTCTTTATCGAGCCAAGTGAGTCATTTCATGCATACATTGTGCGCATATGTATCGATCCTTGAAATCTGCTACCCCATCCATTGACCCACAAAATACGCATTTCGGACGGTAGCGCTCTAAAATAATATGATCTCCTTGAACCAAAATTTCAACAGGATCCCCTTCGTTCATCTGGTAGCGCTTCCTCAGTGATTTGGGAAGTACGATACGTCCCAGCTGATCGACTTTACGGACAACACCGGCAGGTTTCATCAGTTCCACCTCTCTTGAATATTCTCTTCTCTCATGTTTACCCTCGAAACTACTGCCCCTACTACTTCGATGCCTCGATCCAAAATCCTGCTGAAATTTGTCAATTCAATTCGTTTTTATTCAAATCTTGTAATAAGGTGCAATTACCGCAAATTAAAGAAGTCTACTTGACGCAGTGCTTCATATACGACAATTGCCGCTGCATTAGACAAGTTGAGTGACCGAACCTTATCCGTCATTGGCATACGCATGCAAGTCTCTGGATTCGCATGAATAATATCCTCAGGGAGACCTTTTGTCTCCTTGCCGAATACGAAGAAGTCCCCATCCTGGAACGAGAAGTCACTGTAGCAGTTGTCTGCTTTCTTCGTCGAGTAGAAGAAGCGGCCGTCCTTGTATTTCTCCTGAAGTTCTTGGAACGAATCATAGTAATGAATCGTTACTGCATACCAATAATCGAGACCTGCACGTTTCAAGGTCGCATCGTCCGTTCGGAACCCGAGTGGACGAACCAAGTGCAGATGAGTACCCGTCGCTGCGCAAGTACGCGCAATATTTCCTGTGTTAGCTGGTATTTCTGGTTCAACCAGAACGATGTTGAAAGCCATCTGATGTTCACCTCACATATTTCATTGTTATATTATACACCAATATGGCAAGCTTATAGATTTCCGTGCACAGCAAGTAAATAGATCTTGTTGCACCATGTTCATAGATGTGGGGGTTTGACATTGGATTTTGCATGAATTATTATAGTTCTACAATCGAACGATTCGACTATTGAACGATTTGATTATCGAACTATTTAAAATCATAAGGGAGCTATTGTTGTGAATCGAGATGCCAAAACCCTCATCGAACGGTATATCGCTGCGGAATTTACTGTAATGAAGCATTTATTTAACGAGATCGGAGAAGCAATTCCCAATCATCTTACCATCGATCAATACCAGATTATGTGCGTACTTCATCAGCGTGGGCAGTGCACTTCCACTGATTTGGCCGCCGTATTTATGGTCGTCAAGAGCTCCAT
The DNA here is from genome assembly GCF_001680695.1 of Paenibacillus sp. KS1. NCBI lineage: Bacteria > Bacillati > Bacillota > Bacilli > Caryophanales > Paenibacillaceae > Paenibacillus > Paenibacillus sp. KS1. The sequence goes on from NZ_MAIS01000076.1 coordinate 14,917, forward strand.
TACCGCCATTATTAATAGACTTGTCGATCACGGATATGTAGAACGAACACCTGCTGAGGAGGATCGTCGCGTCATCGAACTGTCCTTAACCGAGGAAGGGCAGAAGGTCTATGAGCAAGTGGATAAGCAGGTACAGGACATTGTCTCCTCTTATCTGATTCATTTTAATGAAGCGGAAGTTGAATCCTTCATCGGGACGTACGAGAAGCTCGCCCGCTTGATGACAGAAGGGAAGAATCAAACATGAGAACGATACTAAAAGCAAGATGGGCCGTCATGACGGCCTGGATTGCGGTTGCTGTTATTCTTGCCATAGCAGCACCGTCGCTATCTGAGCTTGTGAAGGAGCATGGTACGATTGGCGTACCTGACGGCTACTCCTCTGCAGAAGCGATCCGCATCATGGATGAAGTGTCCAATGCGAAAGGCAATGTGCATGAAACGAGTATGGCATTGGTCTTCCATAGTCCAAATGGAATGACTGATAAGGACACCAAAGACATTCAGCAGGCTATTCAACAGCTCAATCAAAACAAAAACAGCCTTCATATCGTCTCCATGCTCGAACCATACGGACAGACGGAATTAAAGGCTAAATTAATTTCCAAAGACAACAAAACTGTACTCACCTCCCTATTAGTCAGCACCGAGACAGCGAATCCGGTAGAGATTCGTGATCAAATCAATAAAGAACTCGCTTCTACTTCTGTTGAACACTACATTACAGGTCAAAAGCTGATTGAAAATGACCAACTCGTCAGCTCACAAGAGGGCTTGAAGAAGTCGGAACTGATTACCGTTGTATTCATTCTAGCCATCCTATTTTTCGTCTTCCGCTCGATCGTCGCAGCCTTCATTCCGCTGTTAACAGTCGGTCTGAGCTATATCATTTCACAATCCATTGTCGCATTTCTTGTCGAAAGCACCCAATTCCCGTTATCGACGTTCACGCAAATCTTTATGGTGGCTGTCTTATTCGGAATTGGAACGGATTACTGCATCCTGCTCCTCAGTCGGTATAAGGAAGAGCTCGCTAAGCACGACGATCTATGGGATGCGATTGCCGCTACGTACCGTACTGCCGGCAAAACAGTCCTCTTCTCCGGAATCGCCGTACTTGTCGGTTTTTCCGTGATTGGATTTTCCGAATTCAATTTGTATCGTTCTGCCGTTGCAGTTGCCATTGGAATTGCGATTATGCTGCTCGCGTTAGTAACGGTCGTACCGTTCTTCATGGCCGTGCTCGGCAAGAAGCTGTTCTGGCCAGCGAAGAAATCGATTGAGCATAAAGAAAGCCGTTCATGGGGTGCCATTGGCTCATTCTCACTGCGCCGACCGCTGGCAGCGATGCTCGTGGTTGCAGCTGTCACCGTGCCGTTCCTAATATCCTATAAAGGTGAAGTATCATTTAACAGCTTGGAGGAAATCGGAGATAAATACGATTCCGTCAAAGCCTTCAACATTATTGCAGACAGCTTCGAGCCTGGCGAATCCATGCCGACCCAGGTCGTCATCAAGAGCTCTTCCCCGCTTCAGGTGGGCGAATATATGGCTGTAGCCGAGAAAATGAGCCGTGAGCTGATTAAGGTAGATGGCGTATCGGGCGTTCGCAGCCTTAGCCGACCTGCAGGCGATGAAATCAAAGACTTCCAAATTACCGAACAGGTCAAGACACTTGACAGCGGCCTGTCCAAGGGAAATGACGGATTATCCAAAATTAAAGATGGATTGTCCGAAGCAAGCAACGAATTAAGCAAAAACGAGCCTAAGCTCAAAGAGGCAGCTAGCGGAGCAGCACAGCTCACCGCGGGAACCGAAGATCTGAAATCCGGAATCAAGCAGCTGAATGACGGACTTGGTCGCATTGAATCCGGCATTCGCGATGGTTCTGCCGGTGCCGGCCAACTGCAGCAAGGTCTGAAGCAGGCCAAGGAGAGTGCGCAAAAGCTGGCCCAAGCTCATCAGAAGCTGCTCGATACCTATAAGCAGATTGGGCAAGGTCTTACTGAAATAACAAGCGGCGTTGGCCAAATGAATACACAGTTCAGCGAATTGACCAAGTCGCTGCAATCGTTAACGGGCCGATTCGCAAGCTTGGAGGAACGCTTCCCAGATTTGTTGAAAGACGCTGATTATATGACAATTCGCGGTACCGTAACCGCTGCTGGGCAAGGGGCAGCCCAATTATCCGGCGCTCTTGGACAGATGCAATCTACATTAGCGAAAGTAAACGGAGGCATGGCTCAGGCGAACCAAGGCTACGAGCAAGCCACTACCGGCCAGAAGGCGCTGGCATCAGGGTTCGATCAGCTCATTGCAGGCATCTCGCAGCTAGAGTCAGGTCTGAAGCAGGCAGCCAATGGCCAAGGCCAAATCATTAGCAAAGTCCCTGGCATCATAACAGGACTTGATAAACTTCAAGCTGGCCAAAAACAGATCGGAGACGGCTTCTCGCAATTATCTGATCAGATTGGCAAGCTGACGACCGGCTTGAAGGATGGAGCCGATGGATTGACGCAAGTATCGGATGGGCTCAACTCTGCTCAGGGATATTTGCAAAATGTAAGTACAGCGCCGGATAAAGAGCTTGGCGGCTGGTTCGTTCCTGATGAAGTATTAACGAATGACGCCTTCCGCAAGGCGCTCGATATGTACTTATCCGAGGATCGCAGTGTAATGACCTTGGACGTCATCTTTGCTGATAATCCATATGGAACCCCGGCTATCGATCGGATCGACGCTGTGAAGGCAGCTGTGGATCGCAGTGTGAAGGGAACTTCCTTGGAAAAGGCGACGATCGCAGTTGGCGGTGTATCGAGCACGTTTGCCGACTTGAAGCAAATGTCTGGTGAAGATTATATGAGAACCGTAACGTACATGATCATCGGCATATTGCTCATCCTGATTGTCCTGTTCCGATCCATCATTATGCCGCTGTATATCGTAGCATCCTTGCTGCTTACCTTCTTCACTTCGATGGGAATTACGGAAGTGATCTTTACGAAGATGCTGGATTACTCCGGCGTTACATGGGCAGCTCCATTCTTCGGCTTCGTTATGCTGATGGCACTTGGCGTCGATTACAGCATCTTCTTGATGGAGCGCTTCAATGAGAATAAGCATCTGGATGTGAAGGATGCAATCCTATACGCGATGAAAAATATGGGGACGGTTATTATTTCTGCCGTAATCATCTTAGGAGGAACATTTGCTTCCTTCTATCCATCAGGCGTACTGTCCATGATGCAAATTGCAACCGTCGTATTATCCGGACTTACCCTGTATACGTTCCTCATCCTGCCGTTCTTCGTACCCGTCATGGTCAAGACGTTCGGTTCTGCCAACTGGTGGCCGTTCTTCCATAAGCAGCAGGACGAGAAAGCGAAACAGCAAGTTAGTGCCTAAGCTGCTTTTCTACGTCACGTGAGTATTAATTAATCCATTGAATATCATTGATCACATGAAATACATCCGAAATGTTGAAGAGGAACCGAGCATCGGTTCCTCTATTTTTTACACCCAGTTTACGTTTGCTTAATATGCCGCTGACGAATATCCTTCATAATGTTGGTATATGGCATTCGATCGGTAAACAATTTGGTGCACGATATCGAATGCAATAAATCGTTCAACCGATTACTTACTAAAAGAATTGTGGGAGGGACTATTTTGAAATCCAAAATTTTAGTTGTTGATGACGAACCTTCAATCTCTACCCTCATTGAATATAATTTGAAGCTGGCCGGCTATGACGTTCTGTGTGTTTATGATGGGGAGGCTGTATTTGATGTTCTATCCACTTTCCGTCCAGATCTGATCATACTTGACCGCATGCTGCCGAAGAGCGATGGATTGGAAGTATGCCGCAAGCTGCGCGTGGCGAACAATATGGTGCCTGTCATTATGCTGACAGCGATGCATGAAATAGGCGATAAGATTGATGGATTAGATAATGGGGCTGACGATTATATGACGAAGCCTTTCTCCCCGCAGGAGCTTATATCCCGCATTCAGGCTGTTATGCGCCGCATCCGTTCCCTTCCTCTTGTAGATGAAGGACAGGTGTACCAAATCGGCAGTCTGCACGTCATGGCGGATCAGCGAGAAGTGAAGCTGGAAGGCCGGGATGTGGAGTTAACTCCGAAAGAGTTCGAACTGCTCGTCTTCCTATGCCGTCATCGCGGCAAGGTATTGAGCCGACAGCAGCTGCTGCACGGCGTATGGGATTATCACTTCCTCGGCGATACACGCATCGTCGATGTCCATATTAGCCATCTGCGCGACAAACTGGAGAAAAACGCGCGCAGCCCTGAATATATCATGACGATTCGCAATGTAGGCTACAAGCTTACAGAACCGACAAAGCGTCACTTGGCCTAACTTATTCCTCATTTTCGATATAGCCCCGCCTGTTTCCCCGAGCAGGCGGGGTTTTTATTATTCCATGTAAATTACTGCATAAGGCTTATGCATAATCAACGCCTTGGGCTATTATGAATGAACGAACACAATTACATGACCATGGAGGGTGCTATGGCGAACATTGTTAAAATTCGAGCAAGTGTTTTTATACCTATGTCTTGGACGGAGCCGAAGCAAGAGTTGGATACGGGAAATATCATTCAATACGAAGGCGACACTCGCGAATTTACACCGTATGCCGTAAACGCGATGCGTTCCAGAGTTGAGCAAGAAGTTGTTGTTGATTTTTATAAAAAGGAAGTGTTCTCCTATTCGAATACTGGCATCACAACCGAAAAAGTGACTCACCCAGATGGCTCTGAGCATAAAAGAACCGGCAAAGCCAGTACAGAGGGCATTTTGTGTTCCCATATTAGTTGGGGCTCTAATGAAGTCATGTTCCAAATGCGTGCAAGTGCCAGTAATCCATTACTAGCACTTGCACCTCCTGTTGATTATTTATTACACATACGAGTTACAGAAAATGGTGCCGTTGAAGTTGAGGGCAGCCATGATGGATTCCCGTGTTTTGAATTTTATAAGCAAGTAGACTTTGGGGCATTTGAACAAATCTATATTCATGATTTCAGAGAAACCGGAGATACCGCTCAAGCTCTAGCCGGGGAAATGGAGTACCATTTCAAAAAAGTGTTATAACGACAATCGACGCTCTATACAGGCAAACAAAAAAACGAGTTAGCGGGAAACACTTCCCACTAACTCGTTTTTACTTATAAGAACAATGATTTCACTTTTCCCTTTAACCGTTGCGCTGTTGGAACTGCTTCATGAACTGCGCAAGAGCCTCACAGCTCTCATATGGAACTGCGTTATAGATGGAAGCACGGAGCCCGCCAACGCTGCGGTGTCCTTTCAGACCTACGAATCCTGCTTCGCCAGCTTGCTTAATGAAGGCCTTCTCAAGCTCTTCGTCCGCCAAGCGGAAGGTCACGTTCATGAGGGAGCGGCTTCCGCGCTCCGCACAGCCGCGATAGAACTCTCCGCTAGCATCAATCGTGCTGTACAAGAGTTCTGCCTTAGCTTGGTTATCGCGTTCAACCTGCTCAAGCCCGCCGCGCTCCTTCAGCCATTGCAGCACCAGATTGACCATGTAGATGGAGAAGGAAGGTGGTGTATTGTACAAGGAATTATTTTTATAATGAGTACTGTAGCGAAGCATCGTCGGAATCGTCTTCGGGCTGCTCGCAATTAGTTCTTCCTTCGCAATGACGACGGTTACTCCAGATGGCCCCAGATTCTTCTGAGCGCCTGCGTAGATCATGCCAAACTTGGATACATCTACTGGACGGCACAAAATGTCACTGGACAAATCCCCAATAAGGGGTACAGAACCACTGTCTGGATAAGCATGGTACTGCGTTCCGCCAATTGTCTCATTGGAAGTGATGTGCACATAGGCCGCATCCTCTGGTGCGACTACCTCTTCTGGCGTCGGAACGCGCATAAAGCGATCCGCTTCTGTCGAAGCAATAACGCGCGTTGCACCAATCAGCTCGGCTTCTTTAATTGCTTTCTCCGCCCAGCTTCCGGTATGTACATATGCGCCTACTTTGCCTTCAGTGAGCAAATTCATCGGCACCATCGCGAATTGTGTGCTAGCTCCGCCTTGCAGGAACAATACATCGTACCCGGAAGGAATGTTCAGCAATTCCTTCAGCAATTGTTTCGCTTCATTATGAACCTGTTCATATACCGCTCCGCGGTGCGACATTTCCATAATGGACATGCCTTGCTCTTGAAAATCTACGAATTCGGCTTGTGCTCGCTCCAATACAGCCAGCGGCAGCGCTGCCGGCCCTGCATTAAAATTGTACGCGCGATGTTGTCCCATCGGTTTCTCCCACCTTTGTCTCCATGACTAGCATGTTCGTAGGCGCCCATAAAATGATCCGAACGTCTTCTGCTAGCGATATTTTATCGATAATGATAGCAGTATTTGGGTTCGCCATCAAGGAGCAATCCATATGTTTTGCAATAGATTGACTTAGTCATCGAGCGATACTCATTACTTAAGAGGTATGGTTGAACCCATAATTGTTAAGCTTTACCTACGGATTCCCCCTTAACGAGGGTAACGTAGACGCGCTCATGCTCAACCTTCTCCTCCGCAATCATCTTAAGCAACTGCTCGCATGCGAGCGAGCCCCACTTGTGCTTGGAATAATCGATGGTTGCGAGTCGCGGCTGCATATAGCGAGTCAGCTCAATATTGTCAAACCCGATCAGATGAATATCCTCGCCAACACGGAGCTCTGTATCTGATATGCGATTGTACAACCCAACCGCCATTTCATCGTTCAAGCAGAATACAGCAGCTGGCCCGTTGTACTCCTGCAAGATTTGCTCAGCAGCCTTCTCACCGCCGCTTTTGTTGAAGTCGCCGACGATTTCAACCCACTCTACATTCGCTGCCCGATCCGATACGAGCTTCACTGCCTTCATCCGCTGCTCGGAATCATACGATCCAGGCGGGCCTGTCACGATATAAATCTTCTGGTGCCCCTGCTCCACCAAATATTCCGTCGCCAAGGTCGCACCCGCCTTGTTATCCAACAGCACCTGATTAATGTTCGGATGATCCAATTCCCGATCCATCACCACAATCTTATGATTGCGATCAGCGTACATAAGCAGTTCCTCACTCGTGAACGTCTGATCGAGAATGACGGCGCCGTCGATCATTCGTTCCGGCAGCATGCGGTGAGACTGCTTCCCACTGCATACGATCAGATCATAGCCCTGCGCATTGCATACTTTCTTCATGCCGTCCAGCAATTCGCCATATACTTCGCCCTTGAAGTCCGTTAAAAAGGCGCCGATGATCTTCGTTTCTCTTTTTTTCAAATTGCGGGCAGCAGCGTTCGGTACATAGTTCAATTCTCTGGCAATAGCCAATATTTTTGAGCTTGTCTCATCCGTCACCTTGCTGCTGCCATTCAGGGCATAAGATACCGTTGAAATTGACACTCCTGCTTTTTTAGCGATATCCTTTATACTGACCACGTGTCCTCAATCCTCCGTTTGATAACCAATCCTTCTTCCTTATGATGTTGCATCCGAACGGATGCCGCTTTGTCATACTAAGATGTGCCGATGTCCGTTCACGCTCTTCAGATGTCCTTTCCCTATTGTAGCATTATAGGGAAAAGGGCGACCCGGAAAAGATCGCCTTTGCCTTCCTTACATCCATATTTCAATCCGATTTGCACCGTTTCTCCATTCGCGTTCGATATCCGCACTTGCGATTTGTATGCCACCCTGCCGATACGGGTTATTCAGCCGCTCCGCATTCACCTTCGTCCCATTTATCGCCGCCCGGCTCACGCCACCGCCTGCAATACGATAGATGAAGGTAACCTGTCTTCCGGCAAAATGATAGTCAAAATGCAGCCCATCCATCGTGTTCGGAAGCACAGGATCAATGACCAAATCGCCTCCAGCCTGCCGAATACCAAGCACATTCGCAATCAGTTGATTCATATAGATTCCCGGACCGCTGGAGTAGATTCTCCATCCGCCCTTCACCTGCACCGCTCCGCTGCGAAGCGCGTCCATATTCGCCTGCGCCTCATACCGGGAATGAAACTTCCCGTCAGAGCTGCTGAAGTAGGCATTGCTTTGGCGCAGCTCCGCATTAGGGACGACTTCCCGAATGCCAACGGGATTAATCGTCTCCAATCCGCGCCAAGCATCGTTCGCACACCCAAGCTTCGCCATCGCTTCAACATAACGAATATGCGCATGCACATACTGCAGTCCTACCTCGCGTCCGAAGTTCGACGCCTGCTCGGCCCGCTTGAAGTGAGTGCTGACGCCGCCCGCATATTGAGCCGGTCGATTCATAAGTCGCACACCATCCGGGAACAACAGATGATCCTGAATCAAGCGATAATTAATGTGAGCCTGCATCTCATCGACCAGTTCGGCAATAATGCTGCGCGTCATCGGCAGAAGCCGATATTGAATGCCGGTATCCGTGTCTGTCGGATGCAGCATCAACTTGGCATGCGCCGGATCTTCCATATAGATGAAGCCGGGAATAACCTCCGTGTGCAGCATGCAGCGCTTATAGTCCTGTTCAATGCCGGATGCGATCTCTTGCAATTTCTCAGCCAGCTTCTTGTCCACTGCCAGCAGCACATCAGCGAATTGCTTCATTGCTTGATACGTAAGTGCCACGGTCCAACTGCTGATCATATATTTCTTCAACTGCGCATTCGCCGGCTGCAGCGTATCATCCCAATCTCCATCGCCATAAGATGATAAATGCGTATCATGTAGGAAATGATTGCGAATATACGATATTTCCTTGATGGCATGCTCCAGTAAGGTCGCCTTATCCGCCGTAAAGTCAAAACGCTGCTTCATGGTATAAGGAACCTTTTCCTTCAAAATACTGTAATCCCCGGTTGCCGTCAAATAATCGCCCAGCACCTTGAGCGGCCACACGATAATATCCCCGTGGCTCTCCTCCTGCTGTACCGTAAAGTACTCATCGAACATAAACCATTGCGGCCAGTTTCCATCGTCCTCATATTGGTGGGAATAGACCATCTTCACAATATCCCGCACCTGCTCGTACTTGTGAGTAGCCATGAAATATTCAACTGGCCCTTGGCATACGTCACGCGTCCCCCAAGCCGCTCCGCCATACTGTTCTAGTCCGTGCGGCACTGCATAATGAACGAGCATGTTATGTGTGTACCACCACGCCAAGGCATTCATCTTGAATAGCTCATCGGATTGTCCCGCTCCATACGATAGATGGAATTCGTTCATTAAGCCTTTCAAAAATGCACGGTATGCGTCCATTTCGGGTTGGATATCACGTGTCCCCGGGGAGTGTTCCGAATTCGCTGCGTTCTCTCGTCCGTCCAGCAATCCCTGAATTGTTAACGTCCATTCTTGATTCATATCAAGCTGCATGACAACAAGTGAAGCGTCACCAGATTGGATGCCGCTTGCCAGCATCGTCTCATCACCGATCGTCACTGACGCCCCTTCCACCCACATGCGATATTCAAGATTCGGGCACACCTTAGCGCTCAGCGATTCCCGATTCGCATGGAAGATCAGCGTTCCGCCCTCCTGCTTCATATGAACCGGAAGCTCGTACTCGTTGACATTCATCGTCACTTGATTAGTGACCACATACTTATAGGCCGTTCCATTCACAGAGCGGACGTTCATGCGAATCTCTGGCGCGTCCGTTGCCGTGTAATTTGTTACAATTAGCATGTCGCCGTCAGTCTTGTAATACCAGCGCGCGTAATTGAAGCCCATCTCGAACATGGATGGCATCGTGAGCAGCCGATACTTTCCGTTCAAGTGTATATAGACGCGTTGCCCAGACGTCTTTGGCACGTTCAGCGGGTTGCGGGCATTGCTCATCATTTTATTGAAATTTGTGTTCCCAACCACCACATGTGAGTTGAAAATGCCGTACATATAAGCAGTCGACGTTATGACCTGCGCGCCAAGCTTCACGCTGTTTCCGCTCATTACGATATGACCATGCGGACGTTCAACGAGCAGTTCCTTCTCCTTCAGCACGACATGCTCGTAGGAATCTGTGAAGAAGGACAACAGCTTGCCATCCATGTGCTCTTCCTGATTTCGTTCCGGGAAAAGCGCCTGTACTTCTGCTTCTGTCATCGAAAGCGTCCGCAGGGGTTCAGCAATATCGGCATTGAATTGGACAGGATTTAACGGATTCGATGCTGCATTTTTTTCGTTCGCAGCTATATGACTTGACTCGGACAAGTAGGCTTCCCATGCCTGCCGGACCTCGTCCCGATACTCCAGCTCCGTTATTGCGGCCGCATGGTCTGTTTTGTACAGGCCATAAAATACAAACCGCTCTTCTCCATGAAGCATAACACGCTCTGATTGCAGCGCAGTATAGGCAAACTCGTACTGATACACTTCATTGGAAAGACAAGGCTTGATCACACTCACTGGTATGTTGGTTTCCTTATAGGACAATCCGAAAAATTGAAACCCGTCAGTCGAGTAGCCAATCGCACGGCTGAGCGCTCCCTGCTGCATATAAGGGAATGATCCACCTTGCGGTTGATTCTGGCGTGAGCATACAACACAGCCGATCTCTTCATCCTCGAAGACAGCATGATCGATATATTGCGACAGATACGCCTCGTTGCTGCGTACCGCACCTACTGAAGCAACGCCAAGATCTTGGCCATACAGGATATCGACGGTTACACCTTCCCCGCGCACCGCAATATCCCAGAACCAAATGCCCTCTTTCAGAAGTGCAAAGGTAACCGTATACGCTACTCCCTCGACGGCCCCTTCCCATACGGCCTGGTTCCCTTCCACCCGCACGGCGCTGCGTGAGCGAATCCCGAGCAGCGGATAGAAGCGGATACCTGAATCGTCGTGAATCCGCAGATATAAGTTATTGAGCGAGCCATCAAGCGGACTCGTCACCAACTGATTGAGCATGATCTGCCCGCTAACTGCTTGATGCAAATCACCGCTCGGCCAAAATGTAAAGCGCAATTCGCCGGCTTGTATCGTAAACTTCGACTGAGTTGATCTCTCTATTGTCGTCATGTCTGCCCTTCCTCCTATCCCAGCTCATAGCAAGGCGTCTATTGTATCTATAAATCTAGTTCTAGTTGTTCTAGTAGAACTGTGCCCTTTTAGTCATTCATCTTTTATTCCTAAATCTAAATCAGCAGCAGCGAACAAGTCGAAAGGAATCTTGCAATGTATCGCGGCTGTTCGATCCAACATGCACTAGGAACATTCCTTCGTCGCTTGCCCAGCGAAGATCGGAATGGTGATATCTCAGTTGCTCCTCGGTTAAATAGAACAGGATTTCCTTGCTTTCTTCTGGTGCTAATTCAATCTGCTTATAATCCTTCAGCTCGCGCAGCGGGCGAACAACCTCGCCCGATATGTCGCGAATATATAGCTGCACCGTTTCCACACCTGCTCTTGTTCCTGTGTTCGTAACGGTTACGCGGATTTCAAGCTTCTCCTTATCTGATATCTCGCTGCTGGAAAGCTCCAGATTGCTGTAGGCAAACGATGTATAGGACAGCCCGTAGCCGAACGGAAGCAGCGGCTCATTCGAGCAGTCGATATATTTCGAGACATAGCGTTCATCCGTCTTGCTCGGATTCAGCGGCCGTCCCGTATTGAAATAATTGTAATAAACCGGAACCTGTCCGACCGATTGCGGGAACGACATCGTAAGCCGCCCTGACGGATTCACCTTGCCGAGCAAGATGTCCGCAACGGCTGCTCCGCCTTCACTGCCAGGGAACCATGCTTCCAATACAGCATCTGCTGATTCGATGACGCCATGCAGATCGAGCGGCCGGCCATTGAACAAGACAGCAGCCATCGGCTTGCCAAGCGTCTTCAGTTGCTTCACTAGATCAAGCTGCACTTCCGGCAGACGAAGATCCGTACGGGAGGCGCCTTCGCCGCTCATCGCGGATGCCTCGCCCAGCGCAAGCACAATGACATCCGCGGCAGCAGCCGTATTAAGCGCTTCCTTCAACTGAGACGCTGACATACCTTCGATGCCGCATCCAGCCGCAATGCTCAGCTGCCCGCTTGGCAGCCGCTCCAACAAGGCATCGCCCAGCTTCACCGCATCCTCCTTCGCACCGACACAGGACCACCAGCCTAACACGTCCTCACTCTGAGCGAATGGCCCAATCAGCGCCACCTTGGTATTAGGCTGCAGCGGCAGTATGCCGTTATTTTTCAGCAGAACGCAGGATTTAACTGCCAGCTCGTAGGATGCCTTGCGATGCTCCGCGCAGAAAAGAATCTCACGCTCCCGTTCCGGATTCGCGCCGCGCAGTGGATTCTCGAATAGGCCCAGCTTCTCCTTAAGGCGCAGAATGCGCAGCACCGCTTCATCGACAAGCGCCTCATCTACCTTGCCTTCGCGGATAAGTCCCGGCAAATGATGTACATAGCACGGCGTCATCATCTCGATGTCCACGCCCGCCCGTATAGCACGAAGTGCTGCCTCGCGATCATCCTCAGCCGCACCGTGAGCAATCATTTCCCTTATGGAAGCCCAGTCCGATATCACAATGCCGCCAAAGCCCCATTCCTCACGCAGAATGCCCCGCAGCAGCTTTTCATTTCCTGTTGCTGGTATACCGTCGACGGTATTGAAGGAGGACATGACCATCTCGCAGCCTTCGTCCAGCGCTGCCTTGTACGCAGGCAAGTAATATTCGCGCAAGGCTCTCTCCGACATATCAACCGTGTTGTACTCGCGGCCTCCTTCCGGTGCCCCATAAGCGGCAAAATGCTTCACACATGCGGCCAGCCGCTCCGAATCTCCCTTTATATCGCTGCCTTGATAGCCGCGCACAAACGCCCGTGCGAATAAGCTGTTCAGATGCGGATCCTCGCCCGTCGTTTCCATCACTCTTCCCCAGCGCGGATCACGCACCAGATCGACCATTGGTGCGAACGTCACATGAATGCCCGAGACAGCCGACTCTCGCGCCGCGATTGCCGCACTCTGTTCTGCGAGCTCCGTATTCCACGAGCAGCCAATCGCGAGCGGAATCGGGAAAATAGTCTTGAAACCATGAACGACATCTGCCATGAACAGAAGCGGAATGCCGAGGCGGCTTTTCTTCATATAATTCTGCTGCACATCGATTACCCCCTGCGCCCCGGACAAGCCAAGCACAGAGCCGCTGGCCGCAACCATCTGCTCCGTTATGCCCATTTCCTCCATCGGCCCCGTTACCTGCCCGTCGCTGTCCGAGCCTTCATGAAAATGTCCCGTAAGCTGCAGCAGTTGAGCAATCTTCTCTTCCAATGTCATCTGTTGTACAAGCGCTTGAAGTTGTTGATTATCCATAATAGTTCCTCCACGGTTCGAATTTCTCGTATGAACGATCATTGACTTGTCATCATTCGAAGGGATTTTCATTTTTCATTTCCTAAAGTAGTGATTCTCCTTCCTCAGGGACTTGCGCAATATATGACTCCGTTGTACATACACCAAGGTGAAGCGAATCATCGGTTGTGCAAATTCCTCATTGAGAAGAATAATGTTGTGGAAAAGGAACCCGGAAGCAGCAAGCCGTTTGCAACAGTTCGCATACCGGGTTCTTTTTAAACAAATCGTACCTATTTCAAATTGTTTAGCTCATCCAAAACCGGCTGCACGAGCGGCATTTTGCTCTTCACCCACTTCTTCCAGTTCGATTCCAGATCACCACTCTGCAAAATGAGATTCGTATACTCCGTCTCGTAATCGAATGTTGCCTGGTTCTTCACCTTGGAATCGTGCAATTGAACCGTCCAGTCGTAAGCGGCCAGCTTGCCGCCCTCTTTGCCCAGCTTCGCCTTGTTCTGATAATGCAGAATGGCACGGTCGCGATATTCCTTCTTAATCGCCGGGTTAATGATGCTGAAGTCGTCTCCCAACAAATACAGCCCTTCGAAGCGGCTTGGATATTTATCCTCAAGCGATGTCCCTTCCGGCAGCAAGCTTACCAGCTCCTTGTTGTCGCCGTATTTCCAGTCCTTGCCCTCAAAGCCCATGTTCAAGAGCATTTGGCCCTCTTTGCTAGTTGAATAATCCAATAAGTCCATAACCCGTTCAAACTTCTCTTTGCTGATATTCGGCGAGAAAATAAGTGCCGACCAGAAATTCGCCTGCTCCAGATTGCGATATTTGCCGTCGTCACCAAGCACGATCGCAGTATGAACAAGATCGTCGCTGCTCACGCCCAGGTTTTTCAGCATATCCTTATCCACGTCTTGTCTAAAGGATGCCAGACCGCCAAGGCCGGATACTGCCGCTGCGCCTTTAACGCGGAAGTTGTCGCCTCCCTCGCTGTTTTTCCATGTATAGAACTCAGGATTCAACAGTCCTTCCTTGTATGCCTGCTGCATCAACTTCAAGCCGACAAGCGTTTCCGGATCCGCTGCCCCCCAGTGATATTTACCGTCCTCTCCTTTATAGAAGGCAGACTCCACACGGGAATGCTCACTGTTCGGCATAATGATGTTCACCAATGCATCTCCTGCATTGAAGGAAAGAGGCACCAGATTCGCGCCGACCTTGCCCGGATCCTTCTCCTTCACCAGCTTGGCAAACGTCATTAATTCACTTGTCGTATAGGCATCCTTTAATTCAAAGCCGACAGCCTGTGCCCAGTCCTTGCGCAGGACAATTACGCCGTTTTGGTTTACAAGCGGCTCAGCAGGCTTGTTCTCGTAGTAAACGGGACGTGGCAGCAGATAAGTGCCGCCCTTCAGCTCTTCCAGCTTCTCGCCAAGCCCAGTCAGCTTGTAAGCAGCAGCCACGTTCGGCCAGCGCTCCTTCCAATCGTCCGGGAACTTGTACAGAAGCCCTTGGTCGATATAGTTCATCGCGTCGCCGTGAATATAATTCCATGTAGCCACGTCAGGCAGATCGCCGGAGCTGACCCACAGCCGCAGCTTCTCCGCCCATGAATCCCATTCAATGAAGTTGTAATCCCACTCCAGATTGAACTTATCCATCCAGAACTTGTGGAACTCATTGTTCAATTGTCCGTCCTTCAGATTTATGGTGCTTGCCACGGAAATTTTGAGTTTGTCCTTGTAATTTCCGCTTTCATCCTTCTCATTGCCTCCTTGCGCTCCCTCCTTCGAGCATGCCGTAGCCAGCAGCATTACCAGACATAGCGAGAGGAGAAGAATGGATCTTACCGACAGCTTTTTGTCTGCTTTCATGTTTTGTCGCCCCTTTTTAAGATCGAGTTCAATAGGTCACTTTTCAGCACCGAGAAGGTTGCAAGAACT
>NZ_MAIS01000382.1:0-247 GCF_001680695.1 Paenibacillus sp. KS1
AGCCTGCTGTTCGAACAGCCCATGCACCGTCGCTTCCTCAGGCAGCGCTACCGCCGTATCGTTGAATGTCACCAACAGCTCTTCCCGCTCTTCAGCCGTCAGCAGTTCCAGCTTCTCTACCTCCACGTTCGGGGTGGACAAGATCTGCTCTACCATCCGCATCCAGTGACCTTGCAAGCGCTCCATCGTCCCTTGCTCGTACACCTGTCCGTTGTAATCGAAATGAATGTGCAGCTCTTCCCCCGGC
>NZ_MAIS01000108.1:0-19213 GCF_001680695.1 Paenibacillus sp. KS1
CTAGATTGCAAAACAAAAGAAACCCTGTGCCTTTAAAAAGACAGGGTTTCTCAACAATGGAGCTCCCAACAATGGGAGCTCTTTATGTTCCTAGAGATCCTTTCGGAGTCCAAGGACGGCAGATATGCAAAATAACTTGCGTGGGTTCTCCAAACAATAAAAAGGACTGCATGCAGCAGCCCTTTTAGATACGCGCTTGATATTCTACTAAATGCAACCTGGGATTCCTGCTTGTGCAGTTGTCCATTCCTTTGTTGTATTAACTGTTGTTGTCGTTACCTTAATAAGTCCTATATTTCCAACTGATAACCACGAATCTACTTTAACTTTAGCCTTCAGTTCAACTTTTTTGCCGTCATCAATAACTTGAGCTCCAACATCTCTACTAGCTATTGTGAAAGTTGTTAATAAATTATCATCGTTATCTATTACTTGAACGGTCGCATTATTGACAGAAGTAAATTTGTTCCACGAGTAATTGGAACTTGCTTCATAAGATAATTCAAACGATCCACCAAGATTAGTTGTATAATATAACATTTTCATGCCAGTACAAAACTCAGCTCGAGGAGCTATTGCATTAGGGTTTTCTGTTGATGTAACTTCTCTAGGAAGTTGTTTTAATTGATTAAGAGCTTGTTCCAATTCCCCGACAGTAACAGTAACGGAATCATCTGAAAAAGCAGCAGCATCAGCTTTTTTCAGAGCTCTAGGATCTAATCCTAGATATTCAATAACTTGGTTTACATTCTCTTCAGTTACAATTGTGTCCGTTGATAGTGCTCCACTTGCGCTCGCCTGTCCACCAAAAATTAGAGCGATAGAAAGACATAGAGCGATACATAAACTAATAGATTTTCTTACCATTGGACTATCCTCCTCCTTTTTTTTCCACTTTAACATACTATGTACATATTTACCAGTATATTTTTCGGTTAATTGAAATAAATTGTAATTAGACTTTTGGAAATGACTATATTCCTTTCACTTCAAATGCGCCTCCAACACGATTCCATTTCAGCGATTTGTGTTAACTCATCCAACAAGTATATAATCATAAATGAAAAGGAGGTGCTGTATCTAATGGAATTTATAGAAATAGGATTAAAACTATTTATTTTTATAATAGGTATTTCACTATTCTTTGCTCTGGTAGGTTTTCTAGTCAAAAAATATCTAAGTAACTTCTTTGATAAAATATTTTCTTCAATTAAAAATACTTTCAAAAAAAAGGACTGACCATATTGTAAGAAATCAGACGGTTGTAAAGACTGTGCACAAAATCCTGGATTTTGTGAAATAGTATAGCCTCTCGAACGCCGTATTTGGGCAAATTCAGCCTTGAGCGGGGATTTTGCTTCCAGGGAACATCACAAAAAAACGGGCAAATTGCAACACTTACGATTCCCCGTTTTCTTCGTATTTCTTTGATTTTCTGCACGATTAAAAACCTCGTTCAATGAATGAAATAACTTCTTCGGTCGATGATACATAATCCATCTTCAAGCAAATCATGAGTGCATACTTCCCAACTTTATATTCTCCTTCGGTCACTCTATGTACTTCGTACCGATCATCCATACCAGCTGCGCCTCCGCCGAACGTTACGTTATCTCCTACATCCATCTGGCGGATTGTCTCTTTCTGCACATTGTTTAATATCATGTTCTCATCTCCTTACTTTTCAGGGTAATAACTTTTATACCGCTTACGCAGCTGCAGGCGATGGCCGTGTTGCCGTATATGAGTTGGATTTCTTTATTTTTCCTATTCAAGAGACTCGATTAATTTCACCATCGCTGCGTGGTCTACGTTACCGAAATTCGCAGTTGTCAGCTGATTTACCATCAACGTATGAATTCCTTCAGGAGTCTTGCTGCCTTCCCGGATGAAAAGATGCATTTCCAAATCATAAGTAACAAAGGACTCGTCTTCCCCGTCGAAGTCAAACCAAATTCCTGTATCCTCAATCTCTTTCTCCTGCCTTTTTCGCGTCCATATTAGGGGAAGGGGCTGGATGCCTTGTGGGGCGTTGGATTTCGGGGATTGGAGCGGTTGAAAGACGTTTTTTTAAAATTTCTTCTTGCTCAATAATTCCGATCCTGCTATTATGAAGAAGCATTAATTTTGGAAAGCGAATATTCAATATATTTTTAGGATCTTTCCAAGCAGATAATTTTTGACCACTTCCTCTCCGGAAGTTAAGGCCATACGGACAGCCGGGTCAAATGCCGACTGGCAACTTTTCGTTGCCTTATTGATTGAGTTAAAAGCTCAAATTTTATAAGTTGGTTACTTTACAACCAGTGCAATACGCACACAACTTGTGAAACGGTCAATAAGAGTGGTAAAGGCATTATTTGCTATATAGACTCTGATCCTAACAAAATATATTTGAATATAAGAGCTCTTCCATGAAACGATGAGTCCTAGGGGTGACTGATAAGCACGCTAGGAGTTTGTTCTGTCATGTTTATTGGGAATATCTTATTTTTTAAATATATCAAGCAAGTGTGATGCGCATGGTGCGTGTTTCACTTGCTTTTTTTGTTGCCGTTTTTACAGTGAAAAAAATTGAATTCGGTGAGGAGATTGAAAAATGGGAAAAGCACTAATCATTGGCGCCGGTGGCGTAGCATCTGTAGCAGTTCATAAATGCGTTCAAAACAGCGAGGTCTTCGAAGAAATCTGCATCGCCAGCCGTACGAAGTCCAAATGCGATGATCTGAAAGCAAAACTGGACGGCGGCAAAACGAAAATTACAACCGCACAGGTCGATGCCAATAACGTTGAAGAGCTGATCGCTCTGATTAACGAAGTCAAACCGGATATCGTCATGAACTTGGCTCTGCCTTACCAGGATTTGACGATCATGGATGCCTGCCTGGCTACCAGAACACATTATATGGATACGGCAAACTATGAGCCGGAAGATACGGCGAAATTCGAATACAAATGGCAGTGGGAATATCGGGAACGCTTCGAAAAAGCAGGAATTACAGCACTGCTCGGCAGCGGATTCGACCCTGGCGTAACCGGCGTATTCTCGGCTTATGCGTTGAAACACTACTTTGACGAAATCGAATATATCGACATTCTGGATTGCAACGGCGGGGATCACGGTTATCCTTTCGCAACCAACTTCAACCCGGAAATCAATATCCGCGAAGTGTCTGCCAATGGCCGCTACTGGGAAAACGGGGAATGGATCGAAACAAAACCGATGGAAATTAAGCGTGAATATAACTTTGCAGAAGTCGGCCAAAAGGACATGTATCTGCTGTACCATGAAGAGCTCGAGTCTCTTGCGCAAAACATCCCTGGTCTGAAACGCATCCGTTTCTTCATGACTTTCGGCCAAAGTTATCTCATGCATTTGAAGGCGCTTGAAAACGTTGGAATGACCTCCATCGAACCAATCGAATACGAAGGGAAACAAATCATTCCGCTTCAATTCCTGAAGGCTGTACTTCCGGATCCGTCCTCTCTTGGACCTCGTACAGTGGGCAAAACGAACATCGGCTGTATCTTCAAAGGGAAAAAAGATGGCCGAGACAAGACGTACTATGTCTACAATGTTTGCGACCACCAAGAGTGCTATAAAGAAGTGGGTTCCCAAGCTATCTCCTATACAACCGGCGTTCCTGCCATGATCGGCGCGGCGATGATCCTCACCGGCAAATGGAACAAACCGGGCGTATACAATGTCGAAGAGTTCAATCCGGATCCATTCATGGAAGAGCTGAACAAATGGGGACTTCCATGGGTAGAAGACTTCAACCCTGTGCTGGTTGACGCCTTGCCTGAGGAAGCTAAAGAGCCGGAGCTCGTTCGTTAAGATGCGGTTCGAGGATTTACCGACACCCTGTTTTGTAGTCGATGAAGCACTAATCGAGAAAAACCTGAAAATATTGAACGGCGTCATGCAGCGTACGGGAGCCAAAATTGTACTGGCGCAAAAGGCTTTTTCCATGACTGCGATGTATCCGCTCATCGGAAAATACTTAAGCGGTACGACTGCGAGCGGATTATTCGAAGCACGACTGGGTCACGAAGAAATGGGCAAAGAAAATCATGTCTTTGCCCCTGCTTACCGTGAAGATGAGATCGATGAGATTATTTCCATTTGCGACCACATCATCTTCAATTCCTTCTCCCAGTTGGAAAAGTATAAAGCGAAGGCTCTTGCTGCTGGCAGAAAAATTGGCCTTCGTATCAATCCGGAATGTTCAACGCAAGTGGGGCATGAGATCTATGATCCTTGTTCGCCGGGATCAAGATTTGGCGTTAAACGGGAGGATTTCCAGCCGGAACTGCTGGAAGGCGTTTCGGGGTTGCACTTTCATACCCTTTGCCAACAGAACTCGGACGATTTGGAGACCACGCTGAATGCGGTTGAAGACAAGTTCGAACCTTGGCTGCCGCAAATGGAATGGATCAATTTCGGCGGCGGTCACCATATCACGAGAGAAGACTACGATATCCCGAAGCTCGAAGCTTGCATAACGCGAATGCAAAATAAATACGGCTTGGAAGTATACCTTGAACCCGGAGAAGCCATCGCGCTTAACGCGGGCTATATGGTCACTTCCGTGTTGGATATCCATCGCAACGGCATCGAGATTGCAATCGTGGACACATCGGCTACCTGTCATATGCCGGATGTTCTGGAAATGCCATATCGTCCACCTCTGGTCGGTTCGGGTGAATTCGGGGAGAAGCCATACGCTTACCGACTCGGTGGTCCGACCTGCCTTACGGGCGATGTCATCGGAGACTATTCCTTCGATCAGCCTCTCAAGAGCGGCGACAGATTAGTATTTGAAGATATGGCGATCTACTCCATGGTCAAAACCAATACCTTCAACGGCATGCCGCTGCCGGCCATCGCCGTGCAGGAGAAGGATGGGAATTGCCGCGTCGTGCGCGAGTTCGGTTATCAGGATTTTAAGATGAGACTAGCTTAATGAATAACCAAAGCCTTAACTCCGATGGGAATTAAGTGTGAATATAACTTGGCTGAAGTCGGTCAAAAGGACATGTATCTGCTATTCGGCGTAATATGGAAAGATTTCAAGCCGGAACTGCTTAGAAAGGTTGTGACAGCATAAAATGGACCACCGTAACACGCCGCTATTTACAGCTCTGAAAGAACATGCGGCGAGCAATCCCGTACAATTTCATATTCCCGGTCATAAAAAGGGCGTAGGAACTGACAGTGAGTTCAGAGAGTTTATAGGCGATAGTGCCCTATCTATAGATTTGATTAACATTGCGCCGCTGGATGATCTCCATCAGCCTACCGGTGTTATTGAAGAAGCGCAACAGCTTGCAGCCGACGCATTTGGCTCAGATTATACTTATTTCAGCGTACAGGGGACGAGTGGTGCCATTATGACCATGATTTTGTCTACATGCTCGCCTGGGGACAAAATTATCGTACCACGCAATGTGCACAAATCGATCATGTCGGCCATCATTTTCTCCGGCGCGAAGCCAGTATTCATATCTCCGGTTCGCGACGAGAATCTTGGAATCGATCACGGCATTACAACCAAATCCGTACAGCGTGCACTGGATCGCCATCCGGATGCCAAAGCGGTTCTGGTTATTAACCCGACATACTTCGGCGTATGCGCCAATCTGAAGGAAATCGTCGATCTTGCCCACAGCCGCCATGTTCCAGTGCTCGTAGACGAAGCGCATGGGGTACGTATCCATTTCCATGAGGATCTGCCGATGTCCGCTATGGAAGCTGGTGCGGATATGGCCGCAACTAGTGTGCATAAGCTTGGGGGTTCTATGACACAAAGCTCGGTTCTCAACCTGAATACAAAAAACGGCTATGTGAATCCTCAGCGCGTGCAGACGATCATCAGTATGCTGACAACAACTTCTACTTCATACGTGCTGCTTGCATCATTGGATACATCCAGACGCAATCAGCGATTAACGGCCATAACATGGCGCAAAGAACGATTGATCTTGCCCAAAAAGCCCGCCGCAGCATTAATGAAATGGAAGGTCTGTACTGCTTCGGGGAAGAAATCCTTGGGGACGAGGCCACCTTTGATTATGATCCGACCAAACTCACCATCCATGTCCGCCATCTGGGCATTACAGGCTTTGAAGCGGAAAACTGGCTGCGTGAGCATTATAACATTGAGGTCGAGCTCAGTGATATGTACAACATCCTCTGCCTGGTAACCCCAGGCGACAACGAGGAAACGGTGTCGGTACTGCTTACAGCTCTCCGTGAGTTAGCTGGAACGTATTACAACGTGAACACTGCAAATGAGCTAATCGTGAAGATCCCGGAAATTCCTCATCTCTCCCTGATTCCAAGGGATGCATTTTACGGAGATACCGAAGTCATTCCGTTCAAGGAATCAGCCGGTCGAATCATTGCCGAGTTCATATATGTCTATCCGCCGGGTATTCCAATCCTGCTGCCGGGCGAAGTGATCTCCCAAGACAACATCGATTACATTGTCGATCATGTGGAGGTGGGGCTTCCGGTGAAAGGACCGGAGGATTGGTACATCCAAAATGTCAAGGTGATCGTGGAAACCGACCCGATCTCCTAAATCTGCATACCTTACGCGTAGAGTGCACCACGAAGCGCCGTCAATGCAAATCTGGCCATTTTGATTGAAGGAATTTCTAATTGAGTTTTCAATAGAATGATCCAATAGAATATGTTAGGAGCGTGTTTTGAACAATCTATTTTCAAAACACGCTCTTTTTTTGTTGTTCTTTTATCAAGGTTATTAAGATTAATGCTGTCCGAAGAAATTAAAGTAGTAGACTCGGGAAATGAAGTTTCATTGGCTTCCGGAAGACTTGAACAGTACGAAGAAGAAGGTTTGATTGATTCAGAAGGAATAAGATGACGATTTTGAATTAAGGAAAGCCAATTACACTGATTAACGTGGTGAAAACCGGCTTTCCTTTTCAGGAATGGTTTTTTAATAAGCGATGCCGAAACGTCTATTCTCATATCCTTCTTTATTTATCAAAGACCAGGTAAAATGAGCAGTATCGCCCACCGTGATTTTCGATCCGTTCAATGGCAGCACATCTACCTCTGTTCGGTACATGCCCGTTTTTTCGCCATCGATTAAATGGGTAGGACAAATAATCGTCCAGCATAGCCCACTATTTTTTAAGGCTTGATAAGCAGCTAAATGATCTTCGGCAGCTGTGGTACTTCTTCTTTTTGATTCTTCCGATTGGAACCGATAGATCTTCGGATTTATGCGGGCTTGTAAAATCCCCGCTGTTCCAATTGTAACGATTCGGCTTATCCCCTCTTTTTTCATATTTTTAATAATGGTTTGCATACTTTTCGACAACGTGCCATTCCCATCTGTTCCAAGAGCACTTATAACGATATCAACTTCCTTTAACGCCTTTTTTACATCATGTTCATCTAATACATTTCCCTCGATGATCTGTAGATTCCTATGCGAAACTGCAAGCTTATTCTGATCACGCACTAAGACTGTAATATCATGCGAATCGTGTAATGCTAGTTTCAGTAGCTCTGATCCAACTCTCCCTGTTGATCCCAATATACATATTTTCATTTTTCCTTCTCCTTGATCTCTATTTCTCTCTACTGTTGGTTCACGCCATGATGGGCCAGTTGGTGAAGATCTTGCAAAGCAGCATCTGAATGTGCCTACTTTGACAGCGGACACGTTTGAATCATCTCGATAAACCCGCATGCTGCCATGGAAAGCGGCATGTTGCGCATAATCATAATCCCCACGTGAGATGGCGGCAGCCGCACGTCCAATTGAATCTCGAAGAGGGTGCCCTCTTCCAGCTCTTTCGACACAAATTCTCTCGTCACGTATGAAATTCCGAGTCCTTTCCGAGCAAACTCGATGAGAAGATCCACGCTTCCGACCTCAATTTTAGGTGCGAGCTTATAGCCGTAGCTTTGAAATAATTCCGTAATGGTCATTCGTGCTCTGCTATTACGCGAGAATAGGATAATTGGATACTGGAGCAGCATATCCAGCGTTAAAACCGCATTCTTGAGCTCGGCATAACGTGTCCCCGCTACGAAGCATTCCTGCAGCTGAAAAGTCTCCCTCACTTCAAGTTGGGTATCGACGATAGGCATACGGATGACGCCTAAATCAATTTTCCCTTCTTTTAAGAAGGAAATGATTTCCGGCGTAGTTCCATGATTCAGGTGAAGTCTGATCCCGGGATGCCTCTCATGAAAGTCCTCCAAGTACGGGAGCAAATAATGCTTGAACAGCGAATCGCTTCCGCCAATCCGTAGCTCGCCGCTGTCCAGATTTTTAAGTGCTTCCATTTTTTCTTCGGCCAGCGATATTAAGATCTGTGACTGCTCAATATAGGAATACAGGATGGCGCCCTCTCTCGTCAGCCCAACGCCCTTGGAATTCCGGTAAAACAAAGTGACGCCGAAGCTGTTTTCAAGCTGTTTGATGGCGTGGCTGACGCTAGGTTGGGTTAGAAATAAGGCCTTGGCAGCCTGAGTCAAGCTGCCTGTCTTCGCAGCCCAATAAAATACTTTGTACAATTCGTAATTTATACTCATAGATGTGGTCTATAGCTCCTGTGAAATATATTTATTACTTGTATAGATGATATTCGTATTATAGTGGAACTACGAAATAGAAACCAGAGCTTGATTAAGAGAGCGCTGCTTGAAGGAGAGAGAAACATGGAGCCGACCACTTTTGTTTTGTTTGGAGCGACAGGGGATTTAGCCAAAAGAAAAATATACCCTGCCCTTTACAACTTGTATATCGATCGGAAGCTGCCGCAATCATTCTCCTTATTTGGTCTTGGGAGAAGAGAATTGTCTGATGAATCGTTTCAGGCAAATGTTGAGCAGTCTATCCGTACTTTTTCCAGACGCGAAGCGAACAATTCTGCGTTAATCAAAGATTTCTTGAGCGCATTCCGTTACAGCGTTCTTGATATAGATCGCAAAGAAGATTATAGGAAGCTGCTGCAACTGATTGAACAGAGGGAAGAAGAGCTGCATATTCCGCCGAATCGCCTGTTTTATTTATCTGTCGGACCTGAATTTTTTGAAACGATTACAGCGAGCATTAAGGAAAGCGGGCTCGGTTCCGCGAATGGCTGGAAGCGTCTCGTGATCGAGAAGCCTTTCGGCCATGATTTGAAATCTGCTCGTGATTTAAATCAGAAGCTGAGCAAAGCTTTTTCGGATCATGAAATTTACCGAATCGACCACTATCTCGGCAAGCCACTGATCCAGAAGCTTGAGATTTTGCAGCAGAATCCGGTTCTTAATGCCTTATGGACGAATCGTTACATTGCCAACGTGCAAATTACAGCAAACGAGACCGTCGGCGTAGAAGAAAGAGCAGGTTATTACGATCATGTAGGTGCCGTAAGAGACATGTTCCAAAACCATATGCTGCAATTACTGATGATGCTGACGAGTCATCTTCCAATCAACAGCGACTCGGAAATGGTGCGCTTTAAGAAGAAAAAGGTGATGGAAGCTCTCGAGCCGCTGCAAAAAGAGGAAGTGGGCGCGAGCATTATCCGCGGGCAGTACAAAGCAGGAACCGTTCAAGGTAAGCCGGTAATCGGCTATATCTCGGAACCAGGGATCGCTTCTACTTCGATGAACGATACGTTTATTGCCGCTAAATTGCAGATCAATGATTTCTTTTGGCGCGGCGTTCCTTTTTATATCCGGACAGGCAAGCGAATGAAAGAGAAATCAACGCGGATTGTGATTGAGTTCAAGGAACTGTTAAAGATGTCCTCACAGGCAAGTACTGAAAGACAATCGCCTAACCTTCTGGTATTTGAAATTAGTCCGAACGAAGGCATTACGCTGCAATTAAATACAAGGGATCCTTTGCATAAAGGGGAGTTCAAGCCCCTTCAAATGAATTTTCATGAGAGCAAGGGCGATGTTCCCGAGGCTTATGAAAATTTGATTTACGATGCTTTGCAAGGAGATCCTACGTTCTTCGCACATTGGGAGGAAGTTGAATTGTCGTGGCAATGGGTTCAACCGATCTTGGAAGCATTCGAGGAGAATCTGGTTCCGCTTCATCGGTATGAAGCGGGCACTTACGGTCCTGCCGAGTCCGATGCATTATTGGCGAAGGACGGCTACCATTGGTGGTTCGATGACAAGCCAGAACAACATATTAAAACGGAAGAAGGAGAACAATATGCTTACCAAGGAAACCATTGATCAATTAGCTGTCGATACGATCCGAACATTGTCTATCGATGCTATCAACAGTGCCAATTCAGGTCATCCAGGACTGCCGATGGGAGCGGCGCCGATGGCATACGCTCTTTGGTCCAGACTGTTAAATCACAATCCCGGCCATGCCAAATGGTTTAACCGCGACCGCTTCGTTCTGTCTGCGGGTCACGGATCAGCCTTGCTCTACAGCCTGCTGCATTTGTCTGGATATCAGGTGTCGCTTGATGATTTAAAACAGTTTCGCAAGCTGCACAGCAAAACGCCGGGGCATCCCGAATATGGGCACACGGATGGCGTAGAAGCGACAACTGGGCCACTGGGACAAGGGTTAGCGATGGCAGTTGGAATGGCGATGGCCGAAGCTCATTTGGCCTCGAAATTCAATCAAGACGGATTCCCAGTAATCGATCATTATACGTATGCGCTTGTGGGAGACGGCTGCTTGATGGAAGGGATCTCTTACGAGGCGATGTCCATGGCAGGACATATGAAGCTCGGGAAATTAATCGTATTGTATGATTCCAACGACATCTCGTTGGACGGAGCGACCAACCTTTCCTTCGGTGAAAATATGCAAAAAAGAGCGGAATCGGCCAATTGGGAATATATTCGGGTCGAGGACGGCAATGACATTTCCCGGATTGCCGAAGCGATCGCCGCTGCCAAGCAAAACGGTGCCCAGCCGACGCTTATCGAAATTCGGACGATTATCGGTTACGGCAGCAAGTTTGCGGGAACGAACAAAGTACACGGCAATCCGCTCGGCAAAGAAGAAGCGAAGGCGACCAAGGAAGTTTACGGCTGGCAGTATGAGGAAGAGTTCACCGTTCCAGAAGAAGTCAATGCGCATTTCGAGCAGCTGAAACGTAAGGGCGAGGCCAAAGAAGAAGAGTGGAACAAATTGGTCACTGCCTATAAAGCGCAATATCCTGTGCAGGGTAAGGAGCTCAAGCAAGTCATCGATGCTTCCGTGTCAATTGAGGCTGCTGACATCCTTACGTTCGACGCTTCCAAAACGATTTCTACCCGTGTAGCAAGCGGTGAAGCCATAAATCATTACGTAAAAACCGTTCCTTCGATTTTTGGAGGAAGTGCGGATTTATCGCATTCGACGATGACGGACATCAAAGGAGAGCAAAAGTTTGCCGTGGAGTCTTACTCGGGACGGAATATCTACTTTGGCGTTCGTGAGCATGCTATGGGTGCAGCGGGCAATGGCATGGCCCTGCATGGAGGTGTAAAACCATTCGTAAGCACCTTCTTCGTATTCAGCGATTATTTGCGCCCGTCTATTCGTTTGGCTGCGCTGCAAAAACTGCCTGTGATTTATGTATTTACCCATGATTCCATTGCCGTTGGGGAAGATGGACCTACGCATGAACCCGTCGAGCACTTGGCTGCGCTGCGCACCATTCCGGGACTTACGGTCATTCGTCCGACCGATGCTAATGAAACGTCGAGTGCATGGGCGTATGCTCTGCAGCAAAATGAAGGCCCGGTAGCCTTGGTGCTAAGCAGACAAAATCTTCCTGTATATGAAGCGACCAAGGCCAATGTTGAAGGGGTAGCCAAAGGCGCTTATGTCTTGAGCGAAACGGGCGGTCAGCCGGATGTCATTCTGATCGGAACCGGATCCGAGGTTTCTCTGGCCATGAACGCCGAAGCGGAGCTGGAACGGGACAACATCTCCGTACGCGTCGTTGCCATGCCAAGCAGAGAGCTGTTCGATCGTCAGCCCGAAGCGTATAAGCAGCGTGTTCTTCCTAATTCCGTTACGAAGCGGGTAGCCATTGAAGCCGGCATTTCGTTAGGCTGGGATCGTTACACGGGACCAGGCGGAAAAGTACTGTCGATTGATACATTCGGCGCTTCTGGATCTGGTACAGAGGTTATGGAGTACTTTGGTTTCTCCGTAAATGAAGTGGTTCGCCTTACGAAGGAACTACTGAAGTAATAATAAATTACAAATAAAACAATGGAGGTACTTACCTATGAAATTCTTTATCGATACTGCAAATGTGGAAGACATCAAAAAAGCATATAAAATCGGTATTTTATCCGGTGTTACGACGAATCCGTCGTTGGTTGCTAAGGAAGGTGTGAAATTTGAAGATCGAATCGCCGAGATTTTGCGGGAAGTACCCGGAGTTGAATCGGTCTCCGCTGAAGTAACGCCTGATGCGGTGACAGCTGAAGACATGATCGCGCAAGCGGACGAACTAATCAAAATCAACAATAATGACAAAAACATCACGATCAAGCTTCCGATGACGCTCGCCGGACTTGAAGCTTGCCGCTACTTGAGCGACAAAGGCGTGAAAACGAACGTGACGCTGATTTTCACTGTGAACCAAGCTTTACTGGCCGCTCGTGCAGGTGCTACCTATGTCTCGCCGTTCCTTGGCCGCTTGGATGATATATCGGAAGACGGCGTCCAGCTCGTCACGAAAGTTGCTGAGTTGTTCCGAGTGCATAACCTGGACACGCAAATTATCGCGGCATCCGTCCGCCATCCAGATCACGTGACACGCGTAGCAATGGCAGGCGCGCATATTGCCACGATTCCATTTGCGGTGATCGAACAAATTTCCAAGCATCCGTTGACGGATCAAGGTATGGATAAATTCGCTGCCGATTGGAAAAAAACAGCTAAGCTTTAAGTTACGCTTAAAATATACAAGATCAATATGTTTGCGCTGCTGGGTAAGCCTGGTTTCGAAGCGCAAAAAGCCGAGCTTATCAAACGTTTATCTACAAAGAGAGAGAAATGACAGGGAGGGAATTGCAATGAAAAAACAGCAAATCGGCGTAGTAGGCTTGGCCGTCATGGGGAAAAACCTAGCCTTAAATATAGAAAGCAAAGGGTTCTCAGTTGCAGTATACAATCGTTCGCCAGAGAAAACGAATGAGCTTCTGGAGGAGGCGAAAGGCAAGAATTTCGTCGGCACGTACAGTGTCGAAGAATTCGTCCAATCGCTCGAGACGCCACGGAAAATTCTGATCATGGTCAAAGCGGGACAACCGACAGACGATACCATCAATCAGCTTGTTCCTTACCTGAGTCAGGGGGATATTCTCATCGACGGCGGAAACGCCTATTTCCCTGATACGCAAAGAAGAAATAAAGAGCTGCAAGCTAAGGGATTCCGTTTTATTGGAGCGGGTGTCTCTGGCGGCGAAGAGGGGGCGCTGAACGGACCCGCGATTATGCCAGGCGGGCAAAAAGAGGCGTATGAACTGGTCGAGCCAATCTTGACCGCCATTTCAGCCAAAGTGGACGGCGATCCCTGCTCGACTTATATCGGAGAAGACGGCGCCGGCCATTATGTCAAAATGGTTCACAACGGCATCGAATACGGTGATATGCAGCTCATCGGCGAAGCGTATCATCTGCTCAAAGATGTATTGAACGTAAATACCGAGCAGTTGCATGACATTTTCTCTGAATGGAACAAAGGCGAACTGGATAGTTATTTGATCGAAATTACAGCCGATATTTTCGCAAAGAACGATCCGGAGACCGGCATGCCAATGGTGGATGTCATCCTTGATTCGGCAGGACAGAAAGGAACAGGAAAATGGACGAGCCAAAGCGCATTGGATCTGGGAGTTCCATTGTCCATTATTACCGAATCCGTGTTTGCACGATTTATCTCTGCAATGAAAGAAGAACGCGTGGCCGCAAGCAAGCAGCTGAAAGGCCCCGCGGCGTCAAGCTACGACGGCGATCCCAATGAATTCATCGAGGCCGTTCGCAAAGCTTTGTATGCCAGCAAAATCGCTTCGTATGCGCAAGGCTTTGCGCAAATGAGAGCTGCCTCCGACGCGTACAATTGGAATTTGAACTATGGAGGCATCGCCATGATCTTCCGCGGGGGATGTATTATCCGCGCGAGGTTCTTACAAAATATTAAGGATGCATACGACCGGGACCCAGAATTGAAAAACTTGTTGTTGGACGAATACTTCAGTGGGATTATTGCTAACTATCAGGAAGCCTGGAGAAAAGTCGTATCGATTGCCGTAACTAGAGGAATTCCGGTTCCTGCTTTCGCTTCCGCTTTAGCTTATTATGACAGCTATCGGACGGAGAGACTGCCGGCTAATTTGCTGCAGGCACAGAGGGATTATTTTGGGGCGCATACGTTCGAGCGGCTTGATCAAAAGGGAAGCTTTCACTTTCAGTGGATGGAAAATAATGAATAATATTGTGATGCCATTTTTCGAACCTTATATAAATGAATAATTCAATAGAATATGTTAAGAGCGTGTTTTGATCAATCTTTTCAAAACACGCTCTTTTTTTATGTATGGATTTGGAACGTGAAAACAGAGCAAACTTTGATAAAATAAACAAACAACAGCTTGAGATAACGGGAGGTAGTTTCCAATAAACGGAGATTTCACGATGCTGCTTCAGCTCTTTGAGCGGGCAGCATTACTGCTCATTATTTTGTTTTTCTTAACTCGTATTCCGAGCTTTAAGCAGATTCTGCAAAAGGAATCGCTGACCACGAAGGAGTTCGCTGTCGTTACGCTTCTGTTCTGTACCTTTGCACTATTCGGTACCTACTCAGGCATCGATGTGGAAGGCTCGCTCGTCAACGTACGGATCATCGTAATTACGGCAGGGGGCATCTTGTTTGGGCCTTGGGTCGGTCTAGTCGTGGGCGTGGTGTCCGGAATCCATCGTTATTTGATCGATATCGGTGGGGTAACCTCGATTCCATGTCTCATCACGAGTATTATTGCGGGGCTGGTATCTGGGTATATTCATCTTCGCACACCAAAAGAAAAACGTTGGTTTATCGGGATTCTTGCCGGGATGGCTTGCGAGGCTTTAACGATGCTGTTGATCATTTTCATGGCGCAGCCTACTACATTAGGCAATGAGATTGTATCCAGAATTGCAACACCGATGATTCTCGGGCAATTGAATGTGGGATTGATCATTTTGTTGATTCAGAATGTAGAAAGTGAGCGGGAAGGAATCGCTGCGCAGCAAGCGAAGTTGGCGTTGGACATTGCAAATAAGGCATTGCCCTATTTCCGCTCCATCAATACCGAATCCTTGCACAAGATTTGTTCCATTATTAAAGAAGACATTCAAGCCGATGCGGTGGCGATTACGGATGCCTCGAGCGTTCTCGCTTATGTCGGTTTTGGGGAAGACCGCTATCAACTTCGGCATGAGATCATAAGCGATATGACCAAACAGACGATACGGAGCGGGGAGTTCATGATAAGCAACCATGCGTTGGACGATGCGATGCCCGGCATTCAATCCTTGCTTATTATTCCGCTGAAAGAGCGGGAAGAAGTGACGGGGACCTTGAAGATTTATTATCGGAAAGCGCATAAAATTACCTATCCGCTGCAGACTATGGCCGTCGGTTTGTCCCAGATCATCTCGACATTAATGGAAGTTTCCCGTGTGGAAGAGATTAAGGAGATGGCGAATAAAGCGGAGCTCAAAGCGCTGCAGACAACCATTCAGCCTCATTTTTTGTTCAATGCGCTAAATGCAATTGGATCCTCGATCCGAACTAGACCGGATCAAGCGAGGGAACTGATCGTCAATTTATCCGGATATTTACGTTATAATTTGGAGCTAACGGATGAATTGATCGATATCCATAAGGAGCTGGAACAGGTTCGCAATTACGTAGAGATTGAAAAAGCACGCTTCGGAAATCGGCTGCATGTCGTTTATGATGTGGATGAAGTCGCCGTGAAGATTCCGAGTCTCATCATTCAACCGTTAGTGGAGAATGCGATTGTCCACGGCATATTGAAGGAGAGAGGACCTGGAACGGTCACTATCTATGTCAAAGATACAGAAGAGTACATTCGGATTGGCGTGCGGGATACTGGCGTGGGTATCCGTGAAGATATCATCAAACAGGTGATAGAGGAGCGCGTTCCACCGAATCATATTGGTCTGTTCAATGTGTACAAGCGTGTGAAGCTCATTTTCGGGCATGGTGTTACAATGGAGCGGCTAGATCAAGGAACGAATATCTTTTTTGACATACAGAAGGAGACACGATGAGAGCGATAATTGTGGAAGATGAAGTTTTGGCCAGTGAAGAGCTGGAGTATTTGATTACCAAACATAGCCGCATTGAAATCGTGGAGCGATTCGAAGATGGCCTTGATGTGCTCAAATTTCTGCAGGAGAAGGAAGTCGATGCGATTTTTCTCGATATTAACATTCCATCCTTGGATGGGATGCTGCTAGCGACGAATATCAGCAAGTTCGCACATAAACCGTATGTTATTTTTACAACAGCGTATAAGGAACATGCAGCCCAAGCTTTTGAACTGGAAGCTTTTGATTATATCTTGAAACCCTACGATGAGAACCGGATTGCCGCGATGTTACGTAAGCTGGAGACCGCCTTCGAACGGGATGTGCAGCAAGGAGGAACTTCAAATCCTGCGGACAGCAGGCAAAGATCTGAGGAGAAACGCATTAATTTGTTGAAAAATGATAAGTATATCGTAACGGATAGCGATGACATCTACTATGCGGAAGCGCAAGAGAAGGTGACCAACGTATTCACGAAGAGCGGTACCTACACGATGCCGATGAGTATATCGGACTTTCATGCTATGCTGCCACAAGATCGATTCTATCGTTGTCATCGTTCCTATACTGTCAATTTGTCTCAAATCCATGAAATCGTTCCGTGGTTCAATAATACCTACCTGCTGCGTCTACGTGATATGGATGCCAAAGTACCCGTCAGCAGAAGTAAAGTCAAAGAATTTAGGCAGTTGATGCATATATAAATGCAGTTCATTCCGCAATCCCGTCATTTCATGTCGCTCATGGCTCAAGTAAGCGTTTTATCTTGTAAGATAAGGGTGTAAAAGCAAAGCGTAAGAGCTTTCACTTCCCTACAGATAAAACACAACTCTTGATCATAGCAGAATGGAAAGAGGGATCTATCATGAGAACGCATCAAGCAACTGGGTCGCAAGTAAACCGATGGATGATCGTCCTTGGAACAATCATTGTACAAATGGGATTAGGAACCATATATACGTGGAGTTTATTTAATCAGCCGTTAGCTGACAAGTTTGGATGGGAGCTTAGCTCCGTATCGATTACATTTTCCATCACTAGTTTTGCACTGGCTTTCTCGACACTGTTCGCTGGTAAGATTCAGGATCGTATCGGAATTCGGCGTATGACAATGATTGCAGGTGCTGTTCTCGGTGCAGGGCTAATCGCTAGCTCACAGGTTTCATCGTTGTGGATGTTGTACTTGCTGGCTGGCGTGGTTGTTGGTTTTGCGGATGGTACAGCATATATTACATCGCTATCGAATTTAATAAAATGGTTTCCTGAACGCAAAGGGTTAATATCCGGAATCTCGGTGGTAGCCTTTGGGACAGGCAGCTTGGTTTTTAAATATATCAATGCGAACTTCATCAATACGATGGGTGTCTCCTATGCATTTCTGGTCTGGGGATTGATCGTTATGGTGATGGTGATTGCCGGTTCGTTCTTAATCAAAGAAGCCGTAATTACGGAAACACCTGCGAACGCAAATACGGGGTCGCAGAGTGGGCGGAATTACACAGTCAAGGAAATGCTGCGTACGAAAGAAGCGTATATGCTCTTCATTATTTTATTCACTGCTTGTATGAGTGGATTGTACCTGATTGGTATCGTCAAAGACATCGGTGTACAGCTTGCCGGTCTTGATGTCAGCACAGCAGCGAATGCGGTAGCTATGGTGGCGATTTTCAATACGGCCGGCCGGATCATTCTCGGCGCATTGTCTGATAAAGTAGGACGTATGAAAGTTGTAGCGGGAGCGCTTTTTGCGACGGCATTGTCCGTCATGGCCTTGAACTTTGTACCTCTGAATCTGGGCATCTTCTTCACCTGTGTCGCGGTGATCGCATTCTGCTTTGGCGGCAATATCACTGTCTTCCCGGCGATTGTGGCTGACTATTTCGGCTTGAAGAACCAGAGTAAGAACTATGGAATCATATATCAAGGATTCGGGTTAGGTGCTTTGGCTGGTTCGTTCCTTAGTGCTTTGTTCGGTGGTTTTCATATTACCTTTACCGTTATTGCGGTCTTGTGTATGATCTCTTTCTTGATTGCGATCTTTATCTCTGTGCCTAGCCAACGTAATCAGTCGAAGAAGAACCAAGAGAAGAAACAAGTAGTGAACCAAGAAGTGCTAAAACCACGTTACAATGTGGGATAATTGCAGTGGAACCTCAGATTGATAGGAAAGGCCACTCAAAAGAGTGTTAGATAATCAAACAGGTGTTTTTTGCACAGTAAGCGGTGTAAAAGACGCCTGTTTTTTGTTGAATAAGGAGATTTATTGGAATGATGTTCACTATTCTAATGTCAGTAAAGGTGCAACCTTTTACCAAGGAAATGAATCAAAAAAATGAAGTTACATTTTTCATGATGAAGGAAGGGTCTAAATGCGAGGAAGAATCGCTCTACTCACCGTTATGGCGGCTTTATTGACATGCAGCTTTTTTAATGGGCCTGTACAGGCAGAAACTCACACAGAAGTTACTGAAAGCTCGGCTAAATCACAGCTCGACTCAACTGTTCTAGAGAAGGTCAAAGCAGCTCTAGGGGATATTGCAAAAGGCAATGAGATGAAATCGGATCTCAAAGTAATGGCGAATGCTAGTGACAATATTGTTCTAGAAGGAGAGTTGTCCCAGCCTGCTGCAAAGCTATTCCTCAGCCCAAGTAGATAAAAAATTGTTGAATAAAGCAGCTAGCGCAATTAACCAATTAAGTAGAGAAAAAGTAAATCTTGTTCACGCGGAGCGGTTAAAGGATGAAGTCGCCGGCAGCTATTTTTGGCATTTTGAAGATTATTACGATCATCATAGCGTCAAGATTGACGCAATAACAAATCAAGTGTTGAAAGTCGACACGATTTATACGGATTGGACGAGCGACAAAGATTT
>NZ_MAIS01000396.1:0-234 GCF_001680695.1 Paenibacillus sp. KS1
GCGAGTTCGAATCTCGTTGTCCGCTCCAGATGTGGCGCCATAGCCAAGTGGTAAGGCAAAGCTCTGCAAAAGCTTTATTCCCCAGTTCAAATCTGGGTGGCGCCTCCAAACATCTTTTGTGCCCTTAGCTCAGCTGGATAGAGTATTTGACTACGAATCAAAAGGTCGGGAGTTCGAATCTCTCAGGGCACGCCATTAATTTCATAAGCCGGTGTGGCGGAATTGGCAGACGCG